>CAYJKD010000022.1:0-12658 GCA_964370595.1 uncultured Lachnospiraceae bacterium | reverse complement strand
GCTGTAATTGATGTGGTAATTGAACTTCATGAAACCTATAAACATCTAGGGAAACCATTTATTATGGAATGCCAAGGTGGAGAGGAATGCCAGCAAGCAATTATGAAATTGAGAGATCATGGAATTCCTTCCTACCCAACTCCAGAACAAGCAGTAAATGCAATGATTGCATTGTATAAATATGGACAGATTAATCAAAAATAATATAGTTTCTAAGTTTCAGAGTTGTGTTAGTTAATCCAATCGATTTTATTGTAAATCAAACAAACTCCAAATTCTTATTTTGAATTGATATTCAATTAAGAATTTGGGGTTTATTTATTTTTGGGATTACAAAATATAATAGATTTTTAAGGAAGAAACGTGTATAATCAAACACAGATTATTATAAATCCTAATAGTATTCTTTGAAATTATTAAGTGATAGAAAACATAATTTTGCAATAGAGAGCGAGGTATGGTATGTATACAGTAATAGTGGCAGAAGACGAATGGAATTTGAGAAAAGGACTAATTCGAAATATTGAATGGGAATCACTTGGTTTTCAAGTAATTGGAGAAGCTGAAAATGGAGTTGAATCACTAGAGCTAGTAGAGAAATTAGAACCAGACCTATTATTAACAGATGTAAAAATGCCTCTTATGACAGGAATTGAATTAGCAAGGGAGGTACGTGAAATTAGACCGAATACTCAGATTGCATTTTTAAGTGGGTATGACGACTTTTCTTATGCACAGCAAGCAATTCAGTACAATGTAGTAAGCTATATACTAAAACCGATTACTACCAGTGCATTAACCATAGAATTAGAACTTATCAGAAAAAAAATCGATGAAAAATTTGCAGAATTTTCCAGTAAGACACATATACAAGCACGTACAGAAACAATTAGCTTTTTAATGTCATTGTTGATTGATCCTTATCAAGAAGAAATTGGAGAGGCTAACGAGAGAAGATTATTGCATCAAGCAAGAGAATATGGGTTACTTGAAGAAGAGGGTAATCGATTGAAATATATGGTTATTGTATCTACCTTTCGAGATGAAAAGGATGGAGGGACGAACTGCACACTTCCTGAAAATGTAAATGCAATTGAAAGTATTTTGAAAAAATATGTAAAGCATAGTTCGTTTTTTGTAGGAAATCGCATTGTATCTTTAGTATATGATTCGCCTAGAAATGTAAATAGATATCTTCATATTTTAGTTGATGATATTATTCAAAGTACAAAACGAATTATGAATTACGAAGTCCATATCGGTATCAGCAAAGGAAAAGATAACTTGCAAGAATGTCACCAAGCTTATTGTGAAGCGATGCAAGCAATTAATAGTTGTGGTACGGTAGAGGGCAATGTATGTTATATGTCTGATATCGAACGGATCAATGAAGAGAAGCAAACCTCAAGTGGGTCAGAAATCTGCGATAAAGCATTGGAAAAAATCGAAAAAGAATATACAGATTCTGAAATTTCTCTTGTTTCAATTAGTAATGATATTGGGATTAGTCCAAATTACTTAAGCGCATTGATAAAGAAATCGACTGGAAGCACATTTATCGAGTTGCTAACAAAAAAACGTGTAGAACGGGCAAAGGAATTATTGATTACAAGCAATCTTAAAATTAGAGAAATTACGGAACAATGTGGATATAATGATCAACATTATTTCAGTTATAGCTTTAAAAAATATGTAGGTATGTCACCGAATGCATATAGAAGATTATCCGATGAGGAGCGAGCGGAATAAATAGATGAAGTTAAATTGGAAAAAAAATGTATCAATGCCAGCATTGATGATTGGAGTGGTTACTAGTATTGGATTAGTAACCTTAATTGCTGCAATCACAATATTTATTAATATTTATGCCAATTCAATAGAAGAAATAACAGTTATTAATAGTGAACAAACAGTTGCACAAGCAGCAAACACAATGAATAGTTATATTAAAGATATGGAAAATTTGATGGATATACTTGAAAATCGAGTAAATGCTTCATCAGATGAGTGGGAAGGTAGTGTAAATAACCTATTAGAAAGCCGCTTAGATGTGATTGCAATTACCCTCTATGGAGATGGTGGAGAAATCATAGGGTCATGGTCAGATGATATTCCATATAAAGAAGAAATATTGGTAGATTTATCTTATGTGGATTTATCAAATTCGACAATAGATCAGAGCTTATCATCCTTGTCTATTTCGAAACCACATGTTAGTTCTTTGTTTTTAAATGAATATCCATGGGTTGTTACCATATCAAAACGTATAGATACAGAAGAAAACAATAATATACAAATTGGAGTGGATATCCAATTTTCAGAAATAGCAAGTTATATAGATGAAGTTGGAATTGGACAGCGAGGGTACTGTTATATTATAGATGAGGAAGGAAGTATTATCTATCATACACAACAAAGATTAATTTCAAGTGAAATAAAAGAAGAAACGACTACAGAAATTTCTCAGATGTTAGATGGTTCCTATATAAGAGAGGATGAAATATATACCCTTCATACCTTAGAACATCAACAGTGGAGAGTAGTAGGGGTTAGTTATACAGAAGAAATGATTACTAGTAAAGTAGAGCGCATGCAGATTATTACAATAGTAATCCTTGTTATGTTAGTGTTTACAAGTTTTGGAATTGGGATTTTATTTGCAAGAGTGTTTTCGCGACCAGCCCAAAAGCTACAAAGTGCCATGGAAGATTTTGAGATGAATGCAGAAGAATTCGTATATCAATCTGTTGAAGGAACAAAGGAAATTGTACAACTATCCGATTCCTTTGGGCATATGGTAGTCCGGATTCAGCACCTAATGGAGAAAGCACGCGAAGAGGAGATAACCCTTCGAAAAACAGAATTAAATGCTTTACAATCTCAAATCAACCCCCACTTTTTGTATAACACCCTAGATTCTATTGCTTGGATGTGCGAGGAAAAGAGAACGGATGAAGCAGTCGAAATGGTAAATTCCTTGGCAAAACTGTTTCGCATTAGCATTAGCAGAGGACATGAACTAATTACAATTGAAAATGAAGTGAAACATGCTACTAGTTACTTAAAAATTCAAAATTACAGATATCGAAATCAGTTTACATATAAACTTGATGTAGATGAAACCTGTAAGGGGTATCTTTGTAATAAAATCACACTGCAACCGATTATTGAAAATTGTATTTATCATGGATTAGATCGTATGGTAGATCAAGGAGAGATCCATATAATGATTTCTCAAACAGAAAAGGAAATCATTATGGTGGTGGAAGATAACGGTGTAGGGATGACAAAGGAACAGATTGAAGAAATCCTACAAAAAGAAGTAAGTGATAAAGCAGGGATTGGAATTAAGAATGTTCATGATAGGATTCGAATCTATTTTGGAGATGAATATGGTTTACATATTGAAAGCGAACTAGATGAGGGAACGAAAGTGATTATAAGAATGCCAAAGATTAAGGAGTGTGATTATGACAAGAAATAAGTGGATGGTACTAATCGGTGTCATAATCTTGATCAATGTATATTATTTTGGCATTGTCATTATCTTGCGAAATTTTGACACGAAGCAATTTGAGGATGGAGAAAGTGGAAAATCTTATGTGGCTGTTATTACAAAATCAACAACTTCAGACTTTTTTAAAGAAGTGGAAGGCGGTGCAAATGCAGCAGCGGTGGAATATAATTTAGATATTTCCTTTGAGGGCCCTAACAATGAAGAAGACTTTGCAACTCAGAATACATTGATAGAAAAAGCAGTTGCTAACAGAGCTGAAGCAATTGTACTCTCTGCAGTGGATTATAATGCTAATGCAGAAGCAGTCGATTATGCGATTAGCAAAGGGGTTCATGTGATTAGTATTGATAGCAATGTAAATAGTGAAGGAGTTATCTATCAGATTGGTACAGATAATTATATGGCTGGGTATATGGCAGGGGAAACAGTGCTTGGTGCAAAGGAAGAAAAACTTCGAATTGGAATTGTGAATTTCGATGAGAATTCGGCAAATGGACAAGAACGAGAAGCTGGGTTTGTGGAATGCTTACAAAATGATTTACGAGTGGAGTATATGGTAGGAATCAATGTGTTATCAACAGCCCAAGAAGCAAAAGAGGAAACAATAAGATTATTTGAAGCATATCCGAACTTGAATGTAATTGTTACATTTAATGAATGGACAAGTTTAGGGGTTGGGTACGCCATTGAAGAATTAGGAATTGGAGATGACACAATGGTGGTGGCTTTTGATAATAATGCAGTTTCAGTTGGTATGTTAGAAACAGGAGATGTGGATGCTCTTATTGTACAAAATCCATTTGCCATGGGATACTTAGGCGTGGAATATGCATATAACCTAATCAATGGTGTCACGATGGAAGAAACAAAGGTTGATACGAAAACAACAGTTGTAAACCAAGATTTAATGTTTGAAGAGGAGTATCAGCGCGTGCTATTTCCATTTGACTAGCGGATAGGAATTGGAAAATATGAATGAAATATGAACAGGCAATGAACAAAATGTGAGCAAATCGTAAAAAATCGAACATAATTGAATAAAATATCACATGGAATTCTCTGATTTAAATGTTATAATGCTATTTGTAGATTATTATAAAACATAATTGAAAGAGGAGGAAGTTTTTGATGAAAAAAAGATTTTTAGTATCACTATTATGTGTAGCAACAGCAACAACAATGTTAGTAGGTTGTAGCGGTGGAGAAACAACAGAAACAACAGCAGCAGCTACAACAGCAGCGGCAACAGAAGCAGCTACAACAGCAGCAGCTGAAACAGAAGCAGACGCAGAAACAACAGAAGCAGCTGAAACAGAGGCTCCTGCAGAAGAAGCGGCGAGTGGAGAAGGTCTTGTAATTGGAGCAAATATCTACTCTGGCGCAGATAACTTTATGAATGGTGTTGTAAAACCAGCTCTAGAATCAGCAGCAGCTGAATCAGGCGCAGAAATTACAATTGCAGATTCACAAGGAGATCAAGCTACTTTAAATAATCAAATTGATACATTTATCACACAAGGTGTTGATGTATTAGCAATTAACTTAGTTGACCCTGCAGCAGCTGGAGAAGTTATTTCAAAAGCACAAACTGCTGAAATTCCATTAATTTTATTCAATAAAGAGGCAACAGATGGATCTATGACTTCTTATGATAAAGTTTGGTATGTTGGAACAAACTCTGCTGAATCTGGAATTATTCAAGGTGAAATGATGGCTGCAGATCTTGAAGCTAATCCTGAATGGGATAAAAACGGTGATGGTGTAATCCAATACGTTATGCTTAAAGGTGAAGCTGGACATCCAGATGCAGAAGCAAGAACAGAGTGGTCTGTAAAGACAATCGTT
Organism: uncultured Lachnospiraceae bacterium; assembly: GCA_964370595.1. Taxonomy (GTDB): domain Bacteria; phylum Bacillota; class Clostridia; order Lachnospirales; family Lachnospiraceae; genus Brotaphodocola. The sequence continues at coordinate 7,296 of CAYJKD010000022.1, read as the reverse complement.
GACGCTGGAATTGAAGTTGAAGAATTAGCAATGCAACCATCAGCTACATGGTCTACTGCAGACGGTGAAGCAAACATGAGTGGTTGGTTAACACAATTTGGCGATGAGATTGAATTAGTAATTTCTAACAATGACGGTATGGCATTTGGAGCAGCTGCAGCGATGGAAAAAGCAAGTGTTTCTATTCCATTATACGGTGTTGATGCGTTATCAGAAGCTTTAACTATGATTGAAGCTGGTTCTATGCAAGGTACAGTTTTAAATGATGGTGTTAACCAAGCGGTAGCTACAGTTGAACTAGCTGTAAATGCAGCATTAGGTAACGATGTTGTTGCAGGAACTGATTGGGTTATTGAAAATGATGAAACCAAAGCAGTACGTGTACCTTATGTAGGCGTTACAGTTGAAAACGTAGCAGATTTTAAATAATAAAATTCAAATCAAAAATATTGAGGTGTCGTTTGTATACCTCAATATTTTTTTAAATGAGGTGAGAATTAGTGGCCAGAGAGTATTTATTAGAAATTAAAGACGTGCATAAATCATTTAGTGGTGTTCAAGTTTTAAAAGGGGTTAATTTAAATGTAAGACCAGGTACCGTGCATTCATTAATGGGAGAAAATGGAGCAGGGAAATCTACATTGATGAAGTGTATGTTTGGTATATATTTTCAAGAGAAGGGTAAATTTTTCCTAGATGGGAAAGAATTTAACTTTGATGATCCAAAGCATCAGGAATTAAACCAAATTTTACAAATGACAGTAAGCGATAATATATGGCTAGGACGTTACCCGAAAAAGGGAATCATAATTGATGAAAAAACAAAATATGATGAAACAAAAAAATTATTTGATGAAATCGGTGTGCCAGTAGATCCAAATGCAAAATTAAGTGATTTAAGTGTAAGTAAAAGGCAAATGATTGAAATTGCAAAAGCGATTAGTTATAATGCAAAAATTATTGTTTTAGATGAACCTACGAGTTCATTAACAGAAAAAGAAGTTGAGACATTATATAAAATTATTAGAAATTTAAAATCTAAAGGATGTGGAATTATTTATATTTCCCACAAAATGGATGAGATTTTTGAAATCAGTGATGAAGTCACTGTACTTAGAGATGGTGAATATGTTGGAACAGAAAAAATAGAAGATTTAGACTTAGATAAAATTGTTGCAATGATGGTTGGTAGAGGACTCGAAAATCGTTTCCCAGAAATAACAAATGTACCTGGCGAAACATATTTGAAGATTGAAAATTTAACAACCACATACGAGCCAAAAATAACAAATATCAATCTAGAAGTTAAAAAGGGAGAAATTCTTGGACTATATGGATTGGTAGGTGCTGGTAGATCCGAATTGCTAGAGTCTTTGTTTGGTATTAGAACATTGGAAACTGGAAACATCTATTTAGATGGAAAATTAATGGATAATTCAACACCATTAAAAGCAAGAGAAAATAAATTTGCCCTATTAACAGAAGAGCGTAGAGCGACAGGGATTTTCCCGGTTGCAGATATTAAGTTTAATGCGTGTAGCGCAAACTTCCATAATTATTTAGATGGAATTATGCTTAATAATACGCGAATGGTTGCTGATACAGATGAGCAAATTAAAAATATGAAAATTAAAACTAACGGACAAACTTCGCTGATTTCAGAACTTAGTGGAGGAAACCAACAGAAAGTAATTATTGGAAAGTGGTTATTAACAAACCCAGATATATTGTTACTAGATGAACCGACGAGAGGAATCGATGTTGGTGCTAAGTATGAAATTTACCAATTGATGATTAAGCTTGCAAATCAAGGGAAATCAATTATTATGGTTAGCTCAGAGATGCCTGAACTTATTGGGTGTACAAATAGAATAGCAGTAATGAGTTCTGGACAGATTTCGGGTATCGTAGAATCTTCAAAAACGTCCCAGGAAGAAATTTTTAATTTAGCTGCTAAATATTTATAGGAGAATGTGTATGAACGTAAAATCGAAAAGCATCAATAAGGAAAGTGTGATTAACTTTCTAGTTGAATATGGTATTTACCTTGTAATGGGGGTATTAATATTAATTGTTATTGCAATGGAGCCTGGATTCTTATCAATGCCAGTATTTATCAATATATTATCGCAATCAAGTGTTAAATTAATTTTAGCACTCGGAGTAGGTGGTATTATTGTACTCCAAGGTACAGACCTTTCCTTGGGTAGAATTGTTGGATTTGCAACTGTAATTGGAGCTTCTTTGTTACAAGCATTAGATGCTACAAAAAAGTTTTATCCAGATTTGTTTCTAAATACTATGCCAGCAGAAGTCAGACTACTTGTAACAGTATTAATTTGTATTATTATTTGTAGTATTTTTACTGCAACCAATGGATTTATTACTGCAAAGTTTGATGTGCATCCTTTCGTAGTAACACTTGGTACAAGCTTAGTTGTTTATGGAATTAATACGTTGTATTACAACTTTGGTGGTGGACAACCAATTGGTAGCCACGATCCAGCATATAAAGCATTTGTAAATGGAAATATTTTAAATTTTAAAGAGATGGGAATTCTACAAGGTACTCCTTTGGAAGATTTCTTTATTCCTCATCTAGTAATCTTTGCTACAATCATTGCATTTGTTGTTTACTTCATTTGGAATAAAACGGTATTTGGAAAAAATATGTATGCAGTAGGAGGAAATCCTGAAGCTGCAAAAGTAAGTGGTATCAATGTTATTAAGGTATTTGTTCAAGTAAATATCTTAGCGGGTGTTTTATATGGTATTGGTGGTTTCTTAGAAGCTGCACGTATCGGATCTGCTAACAACGCGACTGGTATTAACTATGAGCTAGATGCGATTGCAGCCTGCGTTATCGGTGGAATTAGTTTCTCTGGTGGTGTTGGTAATGTTAAATCTGCAGTTGTAGGTGTATTGATGTTCCAGATTCTAGCATATGGAATGTTATTTTTAGGACTTGGTATCGAAATTCAAAATATTATTAAAGGTGCAGTTATTGTAGCTGCGGTTGCTCTTGATCGAAGAAAATATATTAAGAAGCGCTAATTTGACTTTTGGAAAACCAAAGATAAATGGGATAATCAATAATGGTTATAAATGATTGAAATAAAATATTGATATAATAGAGTGGCATCTTTCTGATTCGTTCAGAGGGGTGTCTCTTTTCATTTCACGGAATTTTATGGTGTAGATAGTATTTTTTTGAAGAGGATTGATGTATAATAAAAAAGATTTAATTGAGTTTAAGGAATAATGAAACGAATTATGACAGAATAAAGGGGATGAAAAGGGAACCAATATATGAATATACAAATATTTGGAACAACAAAATGTTTTGATACAAAAAAAGCACAGCGTTATTTTAAGGAGCGAAATGTAAAGGTACAATTTATTAATTTAAAAGAAAAGGAATTGAGCAAAGGAGAGTTAAGTAGCGTAAAACAAGCAGTAGGTGGATTGGAAAAAATGATTAATCCTAATGCAAAGGATAAGGATATGTTAGCTTTGATTCAATATATTGCTGAAGAAGATAGAGAAGAAAAGGTGTTAACAAATCAACAGATTTTACAGACTCCAATTGTAAGAAATGGAAAACAAGCAACCATAGGGTATCAACCTGAAATTTGGAGGGAATGGAAGTAAGGCGTTATCACATAAGTGCGGAGGTATGTATGAGAGAAAATATGTTAGTTGTTGTGGATTATCAAAATGATTTTGTTGATGGAAGCTTAGGATTTGAGGGTGCACAAAAATTAGATGAAGGGATTGCGAAGTTAGTTGAAACCTATCAAAAAAATGGAGGTACTGTAATTGTTACAAAAGATACTCATAAAAAAGATTATTTAGATACAAGAGAAGGTAAAAACCTTCCGATTCCTCATTGTATAAAAGAGGAATTTGGGTGGCAACTTTATGGAAAGACAGCAAGTGTAATTGAAACATATAAAAATAATATTTATTTTATTGAGAAAGAATCATTTGGTGTTGCCCCAAAGCAAATGCTTTGTTTACAAGAAAAATTCAATCCACAAAAGATACAAATGGTAGGCCTTGTTAGTAATATTTGTGTATTATCCAATGTTTGTTGCTTTCAAGCAGCATTTCCTATGGCAGAGATTCAAGTGATAAAAGAATATACCAGTAGCTTTAATCAAGAACTACATGAAAAAACAATGGATGTTTTAAAAGGAATTCAAGTTGAGGTTATAGAATAATTAGGGAAATAGGAAGGAAGATGGTAGATGGAACGAATAAAAAAACACGACATTGTAAAAAGTTTTAAGCGAGAATTTTCCGCTCAAGGGATGGAATATATTTATGAAGTATTAGAAATTGGGAAAAACAGTGAAACAAATGAGAAAATGGTGGTATATAAAGCATTGTATCCACCTTATGATATATGGGTTCGCCCTTATGATATGTTTATGGGTCAAGTGGATCAAGAAAAATATCCGAATGTAAGACAGCAGTATCGTTTTGAATGTGTAACGACTGATTTCTGTCGCAAAGATGTATATCCACAAAAAGAATCATACAATTTTTTAGATCTAAAGATGATTATAGAGATGTTGCGTTCAAAAGATGGGTGTCCTTGGGATAGAAAACAAACATTTGAATCAATGAAAAAATGTTTGATTGATGAAACACAAGAAGTGTTAGATGCAGTAGACCATCAAGACATGGATAATTTATGCGAAGAGTTAGGAGATGTGTTATTGCAGGTGGTAATGAATAGCCAAATTGCATCAGAGGATGAAATATTTACATTGGAAGATGTAGTTGATGGCGTGGCTAAGAAGCTGATTCGACGCCACCCACATGTGTTTGGGGATGAAAAAGTTGATGAATCTCCAGAAAAAGCACGTGAAAAATGGGAAGAGATGAAAAAAAGAGAAAAAATGTAAATGAAAACCTGTGGGCATAGAATAAGTGACTCCACAGGTTTTTTGTATACATTTCAAAATCGAAACTTAAAAGTGCAAGAATGAATAAAATGACAAATATATTTAGTGATAATAAATAGGATGTTATTAAAAATATTACCTACTAGATCCTAAAGATTGCTTGATTCGAGGTGCTAGCATCATAGCAAAAGCAATTTTAACAATATCTCCAGGAATATAAGGAATAACACCAGCATACAATCCAGCAACGAAATCTAAATCCAGTTGAAAACACAACCATAGAGTGCCTAGAAGATAGCAAGCGATTAAGCCAATTGTAATTCCTATAACGGTAAAAATAAAGTGATTTGGTTTCTTCTCCATCACATAACCAGTTACCATAATAATCAGAAAAAATCCGATTAAGTAACCACCGGTCGGTCCAATTACTTTAGAAAATCCACCTGAAAAACCAGAGAATACAGGAAGTCCTACAAGCCCGATTAAAAAGTAAACCAAGTAGCTAATAAATCCTAAGCGAAGCCCTAATATCAGTACAGATAAAATTACTGTGAACGTAGTTAAAGAAATTGGTACAGGTGAAAAAGGAATTGGTATGGACATAGGTCCAAGGATACACATCAATGCACTCATAAGCCCTACTAGGGTTAAGTCTTTAGTTGATAGTTTTGACATAATGCCTCCTCTGTGGTTGAATTATTTTAGGAGTAGTATAAAGGCAGGAGAATGATATGTCAATAGAAAAACCCCTAAATGTTAACTGTTTTTAAAAAGATGGTTGACAATTAAGGACTTTTTCGTATAATATGGTAACAAGGTGGTGATTCAATGAAAAAAAGTGATTTGATTAAGATTTTAAATGAAAACAAAGAAGAATATTTGTCTGGAGAATTTCTTGCAGAGCAATTAGGGGTATCTCGAACTGCTATATGGAAAGGAATCAATTCCTTAAAAGCAGATGGCTTTGCAATTGAAGCCGTAAGAAACAAAGGATACCGATTCAGTGATACCAATGATGTTCTTAATAGTGAAATAATACAAAAACACCTTTCTAATCCCAAACGATTTAAAATTGAATGTTATGAGGTGGTATCTTCAACCAATGGGCTTATAAAAGAACGGTACCAGGAGGAGGAAGGACTTGTAATAGTAGCAAATACACAAGAGTTTGGAAGAGGAAGGTTGAATCGAAGTTTTTTCTCTCCCAAAGACACAGGTGTCTACTTTAGTGTGCTTTTAAAGCCTAACCTAGAAAATAATAAGATGAATTTTATCACATCGATGGCAGGAATAGCTGTTTGCAGAGCGGTGCATAACCTACTAGAAACGGATCCAAAGATTAAATGGGTAAATGATATCTATTTAAATCATAGAAAAGTATGCGGAATTTTAACACAAGGTACGTTCAGTCTGGAAAATAATAAAGTAGAACATATTATCTTAGGAATTGGAATTAATGTATACGAGCCGAATGGTGGATTCTCAGATGATTTGAAGGAGATTGCAGGGAGTTTAAAAACACAAAAGCAAGGTGGTTTGAGAAACCAGCTAATTGCGGAAGTGTTAAATGAGTTTTTTGATCTTTATGAAGAACTGAATTTTGAGCAGATAGCGAAGGAGTATAAAATCCTTAGCAATGTTCTTGGAAAAGAAATAGATGTGATAGATAATGGATTGATACAACGGGCAGAGGCGGTAGATATTGACGAAAACTGTGGACTTGTTGCGCAATTTGAAAACGGAGAGATTCGGACGCTATCAAGTGGGGAAATTAGCGTGAGAAAGATATGAATTTAATTAACTTAAAAAATAGAATTTTAATGGATATTCCTTGAATAAAGGGGAAGCCATTTCGTTGCTAGAAGAGGCGTTAGATTTGCTACGTGAATTAGCAGATGAGATAAGAAAACATTTTTGTGGCAATCGATTTGATGTGTGTACCATTATCAATGGAAAAAGTGGAAAGAGATATTGAGATGATTCGGGGGATGGGGTTTGAGCTGGAGTGAAGTTGATGTTTGAAAATAAAACAAAGAATAGTAAAAAAACAATCAATTAAATAATATATAAGAAAATAGTTGATTTTTATTGTTGGATGATATATAATTTAGAAAATAATATACTTATCAAGGGAACTGATGGGGCGTTAATGCCCAGCCACCTACTACTGAAGAAAGGGGCTGGTGCCTATGTTCGTTACATATAATGACTTATTTACATTTGTTATTATGTTAGTAGCAATCATAACTCTCGTGTCAAATTTTAGAAATAAAAAATAGACGTCCTAACCCTGACAAGTTAACGTCTATTTTTAGATAATACTCAAGGGGTGGCTAGGTAATAGCTAGCCATCAGTTCTCTCGTTAAGTATATTATAATATAG
>CAYJKD010000021.1:7896-18802 GCA_964370595.1 uncultured Lachnospiraceae bacterium | reverse complement strand
CCTCGAAGTAGGCAATAAGGTACGTCAGCTCCAATTGTAACACCTCGCTCCATCAAGTCTTCTAGAGATAACCCCAGCTTGAACATACGGTTAATTCCAAATAGTACGGCAGCAGCATCTGTGCTTCCACCAGCCATCCCTGCAGCTACAGGGATGTATTTTCTTAATGTGATATGGACGCCTTCTTTTATTTGAAATTCATCAAATAATAATTGAGCAGCTTTATATACTAAATTATTCTTGTTGGTAGGTAAATAATGCAAGTTAGTCTCTATTTCAATACCTGCAGTTTTTCGATTTAAAGTAATTAGGTCAAAGATACCTACTGTCTGCATAATCATGCGGACATCGTGATATCCATCCTCGCGTTGGCGAAGGACATCTAAGCCTAAATTTATCTTGGCATAAGCTCTTAGTGTTAACGTGTTTATCATAAAATTACTCCTAATATAATAGTAGAGTTTTGTATACAGTATAGTATATGAGATTAATATAGATATTGCAAGGAAAATAATATACTTGACAAGATTATTTCAAATCGATATAATGATGACAAGTTGTCACTATGACAAGCTGTCACTTTTATGAGAGGAATGAGCAAAATGCCATTAGAGAGATTTTTTAGACTACCGGAAGAAAAAAAGGAATGTATTATGTATGCTGCAATAGCAGAGTTTGCAAGAGTTCCTTTTGAAAAGGCGTCGATTAACAAAATTATTCAAGATGCAAGTATATCAAGAGGTAGTTTTTATACATATTTTGTAGATAAAGATGACTTGGCTTGCTATGTATTGAAAGAAACAGAAATAGCGATTTTAGAATATATGAAAAAAATACTTACAGAAGGTCAAGGTGATTTCTTTCAATTATGGATTCGCATGTTTAATGAGATGATTGAATATATTCAAGAATCGAAAGATATGATGAAAGTAGTGCATAATGTTATGCTCTACCAAGCAGGTATGAGGATGACAGCACCTCAAAACAGTACTAGAACTTTTTTTGATTTCAAGGAGCAATTATTAAGAGAGTCGATTTTAGAAAATGTGAACTTTTCTGACTGGGCAAGAAAAGACTCTCTTGAGATAAAATCAGTATTTTCTATAGCAGGAGTTTCATTAGTAGAAGCATTTATGAAATACTGCAATGCCCCTGAAAGCTTGGAAGAAATTACCCAGTTGTATCAACATAAATTACTTATATTAAAAATAGGTGTGTCAAACACAAGTGAGGAGTAGCAAATTATGAAAAAAATAATAGTGATTTTAGGTGTAGTGGTTGTGGGAATTGGATTATTAGCAGTTCCTGCATTATTAAGACCTCAACAAGAGGTAATAGAAGCCCCTCTTCCTGTAGTCGAGGTATTACATCCAAGGGTTAATGATATATACCGATATCGCCAATTGATTGGGATTGTTGAACCATCAGAAGTAGTATATATTTCTCCATTCATTTCAGGGGAGGTTACACAAGTTCATGTGAATGTTGGAGATTATGTAACAAAGGGTCAAGTTATTTGTTCTATTGATAATAAGCAATTAGATGCAGCGAAAATTGCTTTAGAGGGAGCTAGTATTGCAGTCACAGATGCTAGAAAAAATCTTGATCGGCAGAGAGTCCTTTATCAAGCTGGGGATTTAGCTCCAGCAGCATTTGAGCAAGTAGAATCTCAAGTAAAAAGTGCACAAATTCAATATGATAATGCAAAATTAAACTATGATAATCAGCTGGAATTTAGTGATATTACGGCTAATATAGACGGAATCATAGAAAGCTTAGATGTAAAAGTATATGATATAGTTTCTCCACAAAATAGAATTGCAGTAGTTGCGGGACATGGTGGTGCAAATGTAACATTCTCTGTTCCAGAGACGATAGTGAATAATTTAAGTGTTGGACAGGAGATTACTATTGGAGATAATGAGGACCAAAAAATTGGAATCATTGCAGAGATTGGCACAGCGGTAGATGCAGCGACAGGACTTTTTAAAATTGAAGCAACTCTTGATGATGGAGATGGGTTTGCAACAGGAACTAGTGTGAAATTAGAGGTAATATCTGAACGAGCAGAGCAAGTGTTGGCAATCCCTTCTTCCTGTGTTTATTATGCGCAAGGAAACCCATTTGTTTACTTACATGAAGATGGAGTTATGAAACGAACCGATATTGAAGTTGGATTGTACGATGAAGAAAATATCCAAGTGGTGTCAGGATTAAATATTGATAGTGAAATAATTGCGACTTGGAGCTCTGAATTGTTTGATGGTTCACGCGTTCAGTTAGTAGGAGAATCAGAAACCATACAAGATTCTCAGTTAGAAGAACAGTCTATGGAGCAGGAGGAGTCGTAATGGGATTAACAAAAGCAGTACTAAAAAGACCAGTTACAACGTTTCTAGTGCTGATCTGCTTGGTTGTATTTGGTGCACAATCGATTTTAAGTTCCAATTTAGAGCTGATGCCTCCAATGGACATGCCTATTTTGATTGTAAACACCTTGTACCCAGGAGCTAGCCCTGAGGATGTAACTGATTTAGTAACAAAAGAAATTGAAGATGAGATTGGGGCGTTACCTGGAATTGATACCATTAGTTCAACTTCGATGGAAAATATGTCCCTTGTGATATTACAATATGAATATGGTACAGATATGGATGAGGCTTATGATGAGCTTCGAAAAAAAGTTGATGCAGTACAACGAAATCTTCCAGAAGATGCACAAGAACCAGGAATCATGGAAATCAACTTAAATGACCAAGCTACCATGTCTTTGTCAATCAATCATAAAACAGATCCAGATTTGTACACCTATGTAAAAAATCGAATTGTTCCAGAATTTGAAAAGATTTCTACGATTACAGAAGTTAATGTAAGCGGAGGAAATGATTCTTATATTAAAATTCAGCTAGAGCCTGAAACGATGGAGCAATATAATTTGAATATGGGAAGTATTACACAAGCCATAAGTGGGGCAAGTTTTACTTATCCAACGGGGAGGACAATCTCTGGAGATCAAGATCTTTCAGTCAGTGCAGGAACAGAATACGATACATTAGAATTGTTGAAGGAAATTCCTATTATCCTTAATAGTGGGGATGTAATTACCTTAGATGATGTATCAGATATTGGCACAGTGTATGAAGAAAAATCAAGTATTGCAAGATATAATGGAGAAGAAACGATTTCCATCAACATCAATAAGCAACAAAGTGCTACCGCTGGAGAGGTATCGGAAGATGCTAGCTATGTAATTCAGCAATTGATGGCACAAGATCCAAATTTGGAAATTATTACAGTAAATGATAGTAGTAACTCAATCAATGAATCGCTTATGAGTGTGGTTCAAACTATGCTCCTCGCAATTGTTGTAGCGATGATTATAATCTTTTTATTCTTTGGTGAGTTTAAAGCGTCTATTATTGTTGGAACATCAATTCCCGTTTCCATTTTAGTTGCTCTTATTTTTATGAGAATTTTTGGATTTACACTTAACCTTGTTACCCTAAGTAGTTTGGTACTAGGAGTTGGTATGATGGTAGATAACTCCATCGTTGTACTAGAGAGTTGTTTCCGTGCTACAAAAGGAAAAGGGTTTGTAGAATACAATGCATCTGCGATTGAAGGAAGTGGAAATGTGTTACAGTCAGTAGTAGCATCTACGATTACTACCTGTGTTGTATTTGTTCCACTTGCTCTGTTGCAAGGAATGAGTGGAATGATGTTTAAGCCACTAGGATTTACAATTGTATTTTGTATGGTAGCATCATTGATTAGCGCGATTACATTGGTTCCTCTCTTTTACTGTTTGTATCGTCCAGTTGAAAAGGAAACAGCTCCACTTAGTGGAATGATAGCGAAGTTGCAAGATGGTTACCGAAAAATAATGGCTAAAATTTTGCCAAATCGATTCACTGTATTGTTTATTTCAGTATTTTTATTAGTAATTTCTATTTTAATGGCAACACGGCTTCGTATGGAATTAATTCCAGCTGATGACACGGGTTCGATTAATATTTCAGTAGAAATGAAGCCTGGGCTTTTAGTAGAAGAAGTAGATAAGGTTTTAATGGAAGTAGAGAAAATCATAGTGACAGACCCAGATTTAGATTCTTATTTATTAAGCTCTGGAGGTGGAGGTCTTAGTTCGTTTGGATCGGGTGGAAGTACAGGATCAGTTACTGCCTATCTACTAGAAGAGCGTTCTAGAGAAACCGATGAAATTGCCAAAGAGTGGGAAGGTCAGTTTCAAAAGATAACCAATGCCAATGTAACGGTAAGTGCTGGTTCAAGTGTTGGAATGTCAAGTGGTAGTGATGTAGAGTATATTCTAGAAGGGACACAATATGATGATATCAAGCTAGCTTCTGATCGGATTGTAGAAGAATTGTTGATGGAAGCTGAGATTAATAAAGTTAGTTCTACACTAGAAAATGCAGCTCCAGTAGTAGAGCTTGACATTGATACCATTAAAGCCAATGCAAAAGGTGTGGCTCCAATTCAAGTTGCAATGGCAGTGAATGAGTATATTGAAGGGACAGAAGCAACAACACTTGAGGTGGATGGCGAAGAAGTTAGTGTAATGGTAGAATATCCAGAAGGCCTTTATGAATCCGTGGATCAGTTAAGTGGTATTATGATTTCTACGAATCGTGGCTCTAAAGTAGCACTTACAGATGTAGCAACCATTGGATATAAAGATAGTCCCGTTAGTATTGAAAGAGCGAATAAGCAATATCAAGTAACAATTTCTGCAGATGTACAAAGTGATGATCCTAGAGTGAAACAAGAGATTGAAGATCGACTATTTGAAAAAATCGTTAAGAACCATATGACTCAATCAATGTCAATTGCACAAAATGCTTCGGATCAAGCTATGATAGAGGAGTTTACTTCTTTAGGAACCGCTATTGTAACAGCAGTATTTTTAATATTTGTAGTGATGGCAGCACAATTTGAATCTCCAAAATTCTCAACAATGGTTATGACAACCATTCCGTTTGCTTTGATTGGATCCTTTGGGTTGCTTTATATCACAGACGTAGCAATCAGTATGCCATCATTACTAGGATTTCTTATGCTAGTAGGTACTGTCGTTAATAATGGAATTCTATATGTGGATACCGTTAATATGTATAAAGTGGATATGGACCTCCATACGGCATTGATTGAAGCAGGGGCTATACGACTAAGACCAATTTTGATGACAACACTTACGACAATTGTAGCGATGATTCCTATGTCATTTGCTTGGGGAGATGCGGGGGAAACGTTGCAAGGTCTTGCATTAGTTAATGTAGGTGGATTGATTGCATCAACGGTACTAGCATTGTTGATGTTGCCAGTGTATTACTTGCTATTAACCAAGAAAGCAAAAAAGGAGGTGGATTATGATTGATAAAAAAGAAAAGAGACAGAATGCTTTTGTCGTAAAAGGCATATTAACAATGGCAACAGTATCTGCTCTTGTGGTAAATCATGGGGTGGTGGCGTTAGCCGCCTCTCCTGAATTTGCAAGAACTCCAGAACAATGGGAGCAATTAAGAGATAATGTTTTAGAATATCAAGAAATAGAAGATTTGATTACAGAATATAATGCAACCGTACAAAAAAATAATATTACCTTGAAAAATTTTAAAGATGACTTTGGAGAAACAAATTTAGAGGTATCCAATCGATACCGAGAGTTAGCAGATGAAATAGAGGCTAGTATTGAAATACCAAGTGTAGATAGCCCTACCTATGCGATGGCGATTAGTGGTTTGTTAAATGCACCTTCTTCTGTAGAAGATTATAAACGAAAAGCAGAAGAAGCGATAGAAGATAGTGTGATTCATCAATTGACATTTGAATCAGCTGAAAAAACATTGGTTTCTGTTGCACAAACTCAAATGATTAATTATTACAACAGCTTGCTTCAAGAAGAAAAAAGCTTATTAAACTATCAAATGGTTGAACGACAATTGCAATCGACAATGCGTAGAAAAGAGGTTGGACTTGCAACCGATCTTGATATTTTGATGATACAAGAGCAATTAAAATCAATGGAACAGGGGACAATCAGTGCAAAATCTTCAGGAGAGAGTGCAAAGAAAACATTGCAGGTAATGCTTGGATGGAAAGAAAATGATACGCCTGAGATAACTGCGTTACCGATACTTGACTTAACTTGGATCGATCAGGTTAATTTAATTGAAGATAAAGAAAAAGCAATTGAGAATAACTATACGTTAAAAATCAACATGAGAAAGCTAGAAAATGCAACTCAAGAAGATTTAAGAGAAGATTTAGAAACAACCATTAGAGAGAATGAAGAAGTGATTGCAGTTAGTATTACGAATGGATATCAAAATCTATTATCTGCAAAACTCTCTTATGAGATTGCAGTACAACAAGCTAGTTTAGAACATCAAAACTTAGCAAATGCTCAATTGAATTATAATACGGGAACCCTATCAGTCAATCAGCTTGCAGATCAGTCAACAGCGACGAGTATTGCTGATCTTGGAATAAAAGAAGCAGAATTAGCCTTATACCAAGCAATTGAAAATTATAATTGGGCAGTAAAAGGGCTTGCAAAAGTTTCTTGAGGTGTGAAATGAGAAAAAAACAAATTAAGATTTTGAGTGCAATGATGTTTTTTGTAACGGCAATACCATTTACATCCAGTGCAGCTCCGTTGGCAGAGCCAGTGCAAGGTGGTTACGAAGAAGAGGTTTATGCAAGGCTGATTGATGATGTTTTAGAGTATGATGAAATTCCGTTATTAGTAGCTAATTATAACGAAGTGGTTGTGGACATCAAAGATAACTTGCGGGATGCAATGCAAGACTTAGAAAAAAATATTGATGAGCTAAACAGTCAAGAGCGAAAAATGGAACGCGAAGCTGAAATAGCAATGGGATCCTTTCATCCAGACGTAATAAATTACATGATTCAAGATATGACCTTGGAAGCAATTGCGGATCAAATGAGTTCAGTACTTATCGGTTTGGAAGGAAATCATGGAATGGCAACGACTATAAAAAGTGCAGAAGATGCGATGATAAAGATCGTTCAAGAATTGATGATTCAGTATGATATGCTTGCGAAGCAAAAAGATATGCTTGTACATCTTGAAGCTTTGCATAAGCAAACGTATGAGCAGATGCAAAATAAATTCACTTTAGGCTTGGCTACACAGGCAGAGCTTCAATCTGCAAATTTAACATGGTTGGAAACTACGAATACCATTACATCTCTTGAAAACGGAATGAAAGAGTTAAAGCAATCGATGATTCAACTTGTTGGATGGGAGATTGAGGACGACCCTCAGATTGCTCCGATTTTACCAATGGATATTACAATTCTTGAGCAATTTTCTTTAGAAGAAGATACGCGAATTGCGATAGGTAGTAATCAAACCGTTAGAGAACTTCGAGCACAGGAACCAGGGAAGACAGAAGGTGAAATTTCGATTCGCTTTCATAGTATTACAGAGGCAGAAGAAAAAGTAGTTGTAGAAATGAAAAGTTTATATGAAGACGTTCTAGTAAAAAAAACAGCCTATGAGTCTGCGAAATATGGATATGAAGGTGCAGTAAAGCAGCAAGGTCAATTTCAGAGAATGTATCAGCAAGGGATGCTGAGTGAAACAGATTTTATAGGTGCTCAAATGAGTTATATTCAAAAGAAAATAGGATTTGAAACAGCAGATTTAACACTGCGAAAATCAGTGGAAACTTATACCTGGGCAAAAGATGGATTTTTAACATTGCCTTAGAAAATAGGGTAGATTAAGACGTGAATAAAAGTTACTATTAATTACAGAGGAAGGTTGATTCTTTAATCGTTTCAATTATTCCTCTGTTTGTGTTTTTTTAAATAATTTCAAGGATTTTTCTGAGATTCATACACAAATTTCAATTTGGAAAGAAAACTTAGATATGAAAGCAGAGTAACAGTAGGTCGCTACATTTTCAAATAGAAAAAAATCTCGATTTTTCCTAGGAATAATGGAAAATAGGATGGACAAACATTAGTAAATAAGAGATAATGGAAGTAAGAACTATGTTTTTGAAAGTTTAATATCGTTTAGATTTTTTTACAATCGTTGGTATTGACAGATATGATATAATGATACCTGTTGCCATAAGTTGATTGCAAATAGAGTAATTTTGTTAGGGCTTACAAAATAAGATTTAAAACGAAACTTTGGCAGGTGTGAAGGATGAAAATAAATTTTCACCCTCGGCGTTTGTGATTTCACTCTTGCAAGCAAGTGAAATCACTGCACTTAATTATGACTTATATTAATGGTGAGGAATGGAAGATGAAAAAAATTCAAGTGGCAGTATTGTTTGGAGGGCAATCCTCTGAGCATGAAGTGTCTTGTATGTCTGCAATTAATGTGATTGAACAAATTAATAGAGATGACTATGATGTGACACTAATCGGAATAACAAAGCAAGGGCGTTGGCTCTATATTGATACAATAGAAGAGATAAGAAGCGGGGAATGGGAAAATGGAGCGATAGAAGCAATTCTAACTCCAAATGCAATAAGAAAATCCATATTGATTCACGAAAAAGACCAAATGCAAGAAATTCCAGTAGATGTTGTATTTCCTGTACTACACGGAAAATATGGCGAAGATGGTACCGTGCAAGGTTTGTTAGAACTAGCAGGAATCCCATATGTAGGGTGTGGTGTATTATCTTCTGCCATATCAATGGATAAGCGATATACAAAAATTGTTGTGGAGGATCTTGGTATTACCCAAGCAGATTATATAGCAGTTATGAGTTGGGAGATGCGAGAAGGGATGGAATCCATTCTAGATGCGGTGGAAAAGAAATTTTCTTATCCAGTGTTTGTAAAGCCGTCAAATGCTGGATCCTCAAAAGGTGTTACAAAAGCAGCTAATCGAAACGAACTTGCAGATGGTTTGCAAGAAGCAGCACGGCATGACCGAAAAATTCTTGTGGAAGAGACGATTGTTGGAAGAGAGATTGAATGTGCAGTGTTTGGAGGCGGTCAAAAGCCTGTATTATCTTCTTGTATAGGTGAAATCCTAGCAGCAGCAGATTTTTATGATTTTGAGGCTAAGTATTTCAACGCAGATTCTAAAACAGTAATCGATCCACAATTACCAGCGGGAATTGCAGAAGAAGTAAGAAAAGCTTCTGAGAAAATTTTTAATGCTGTAGATGGGTTTGGACTAGCTCGAGTTGACTTTTTCCTAAAAGAAGATAAAACGATTGTATTTAACGAAATTAATACATTACCGGGATTTACAGCTATTAGTATGTATCCAATGTTGTGGGAAGCCAGTGGGATGAAAAAAGATGAATTAATTCATAGATTGATTCAAATGGCTTTTGAACGGATATAGGAGGGAACATGAATAAAAACTGCGCACCTATTGGAATCTTTGATTCTGGGGTAGGGGGACTTACTGTTGCACGGGAGATTATGAGACAAATGCCCAACGAGAGGCTTGTGTATTTTGGCGATACTGCAAGACTTCCCTATGGTAATAAATCGAGAGATACCGTTATTGGTTACTCGAGACAGATCCTTCGTTTTTTACAGACGAAAGAGGTAAAAGCGATTGTAATTGCTTGTAATACAGCTAGTTCGTATGCGTTAGATGTATTAAAAACAGAATCTGAAATACCAATTATTGGGGTAATAGATGCAGGTGCTAGAACCGCGGTAAAAGTAACAAGAAATGGTAAGATAGGTGTGATTGGCACAGAAGGAACCATTGGCAGCGGAATTTATACACAAGTAATGACAAAAAATAATGAAAACATTGAAGTTACAGGAAAGGCATGCCCACTATTTGTTCCCCTTGTGGAAGAAGGGCTCTTGCACGATTCAGTAACAGATGAGATCGCATCAAGATACTTGAATATTTTAAAACAAAAATATATTGACACATTAGTACTAGGGTGTACTCATTATCCATTGCTTCGAAAAACAATAGGGCGTTTGATGGGGGATGGAGTCACTTTGGTCAATCCAGCTTACGAAACGGCACTAGAATTGAAGCAGTTACTGGTCGATTCTGACTTGCTCTATGATGAAACTGCATGTTTGCAAGAAGAGCAATACCAGTTCTACGTAAGTGACTTAGCTGAGAAGTTTACTAGTTTTGCGACTTCGATCTTACCAAATGAAGTGAGAGAAACGAGAAAGATCAGTTTGGAGGAGTTCTAGCTATGACAAAAGATGTATTAATTCGGATCCGTGGATTACAGGTAATGCACGAAGAATCTGATGATATCGAAATGATTACAACCGGCGATTACTATCAAAAAAATGGGAAACATTATATCATCTATCATGAGAAGATGGAAGGAATGGAAGGTAGTGTAAAAAATACATTAAAAATATCCGATCAAACCATAGCTATAAAAAAAGATGGTTATGCAGCGACGAATATGGTTTTTCAAAAAAATAAAAAAAACACCACATGTTATGCAACACCTATGGGGGATTTGACCATAGGGATTAGCACAAAAGATATTTCCTTACAAGAAGATGAAGATAACTTAATCGTAAGTATCGGTTATGCGTTAGATATCAATTATGAATTTGTATCAGATAATAGCATTCAGTTACATATTTGCTCAAAAGAAAAAGCGGAGCTGCGCCTTTAGGCCAGCTTCGCTTTTTCTTATGATTTTTTAAATTTGGATAACAAACCTTTAAATCCACCTTTTTTTGTGGTATTCGTTGAAACTACACCACCGCGAACACTTTTGATTGCAGAAATATAAATTCCACTAATCACGACTTTTGCTTCTGTTTTTACAGGTAGAGCTGCAAATACTTTTTCATCAGCCATTAAGGTCATAACCTTAGGTCCAATTTTTGCTTTTACAATAGGCACTTTTGCCCAACGTAAATGCTTTGGGGTTTG
>CAYJKD010000021.1:0-7886 GCA_964370595.1 uncultured Lachnospiraceae bacterium | reverse complement strand
TGTTCGTATACCATTTTTGGTAAGTTTGCTTCTTTTAGCTTCATTTTCTTTTTGTCAATGACGAGAATAGAAACTGTTTGCGCTGAAGCTTCCATCATGGATTTTTGTTCTACTTGTTTTTTTTCTAGTCGTCTTCCTACAAAGTATAAAATTACAAAAACTACTAAAACAACAGCTAGAACGATAAGCAAAATGTTTAAAAACGTTTGCATGGGGAATACCTCCATTATAATATTCGAGTATGTATAGAACATCTTCGATTCTGCTCTGAAACTACATTTTTTCAGCACAGTTACAAGACAGTATAGCATTTTTTTGTGAAAAAAGCAATAGAAAAATGCTTGACACACACGGGGGGTTGTGCTATTATGGAATGTGCACTATTATGGCAAAGTGGGGGTTTCTACGCCCATTTTCCAATAAATCTGAATGAAACAGGGGTGAAATGTCAATGGAGAAAAGCAGGATGCGTCCGGTACCCGCCGGAAAAAGCATAAGAATGAGCTATTCAAGACAGAAAGAAGTTCTTGAAATGCCAAATTTAATCGAGATTCAGAAAGACTCTTATCAGTGGTTCTTAGAAGAAGGACTGAAGGAAGTGTTTGAAGATATCTCTCCAATTGCAGATTTTGCAGGACATCTTAGTTTAGAGTTTGTCGATTTTGCATTATGTAAAAATGACATCAAGTATACCATAGAAGAGTGTAAAGAGCGTGATGCTACTTATGCGGCACCTTTGAAGGTGAAAGTTAGACTATACAACAAAGACAAGGAAGAAATTAACGAGCACGAAATATTTATGGGAGACCTTCCATTAATGACTGATACGGGGTCGTTCGTGATCAATGGAGCAGAGCGTGTTATTGTTAGTCAGCTTGTTCGTTCCCCAGGTATTTACTATGGGATCGGACATGATAAGATTGGAAAAGAACTATATACAAGTACAGTAATACCAAACCGTGGAGCGTGGTTAGAGTATGAAACTGATTCCAATGATATCTTCTACGTTCGTGTAGATAGAACAAGAAAAGTTCCAGTGACTGTGTTGGTGCGTGCATTAGGGTATGGAACCAATGCGGAGATTACAGAATTGTTTGGAGAAGAACCAAAATTACTTGCTAGTTTTGCAAAAGATACATCAGAAAACTATCAGGATGGACTTTTGGAGCTTTACAAAAAAATTCGTCCGGGTGAGCCTTTATCCGTTGATAGTGCAGAAAGCCTGTTAAATAGCATGTTCTTTGATTCTAGGCGTTATGACCTAGCCAAAGTCGGCAGATATAAATTTAATAAAAAGCTACACTTTAGAAGTCGAATTACTGGCCATGTACTTGCAGAAGATGTTGTGGATGCAAGCACAGGAGAAATTTTAGCAGAAACAGGGGAAATGGTAAGCAAACAACTTGCAGAAACAATTCAAAATGCAGGTGTGGCTTATGTATTTGTTCAAGGAATTGAAAGAAATCATAAGGTTCTTTCAAATATGATGGTAGATTTGTCAGCATATGTTAACTTTGACTCAAAAGAGGTTGGAATTACTGAATTAGTATACTACCCTCTACTTATGAACATATTAGAAGAATTTGGATCAGATGAAGAGGCGTTAAAAGAAGCGCTTCAAAAAAATGTACAAGATCTAATTCCAAAACACATTACGAAAGAAGATATTATTGCTTCGATCAATTACAATATGAATCTAGAAGGCGAAGTCGGTAATGCAGACGATATCGACCATCTAGGAAACCGTCGTATTCGTGCGGTTGGTGAGTTGCTACAAAATCAATATCGCATCGGTCTATCGAGAATGGAGCGTGTGGTTAGAGAGCGTATGACAACACAAGATATGGAAGGGATCACACCACAATCACTAATCAACATTAAGCCTGTAACTGCAGCAGTAAAAGAATTCTTTGGAAGTTCTCAGCTGTCACAGTTCATGGATCAGAATAACCCACTAGCAGAGTTGACACATAAGAGACGTTTATCAGCACTTGGACCTGGTGGTCTTTCAAGAGACCGTGCAGGATTTGAGGTTCGAGACGTTCACTATACACACTATGGCCGTATGTGTCCAATTGAGACACCAGAAGGTCCTAACATCGGATTGATTAACTCTCTTGCAACTTATGCGAGAGTAAATCAATATGGATTTATTGAAGCACCTTATCGTTTGGTAGATAAAACAGATCCGATGAATCCAAAAGTTACAGAAGATGTAATTTACTTTACAGCAGATGAAGAGGATAACTTTGTTGTAGCACAGGCCAATGAACCACTTGATGAGAATGGTTACTTTGTTCACAACAATGTATCAGGACGTTTCCGTGAGGAAACATCAGAGTTCCAGAAAAAAGCAATCGATTTAATGGACGTTTCGCCAAAAATGGTATTCTCTGTGGCGACATCTATGATTCCTTTCCTTGAGAATGACGATGCGAACCGTGCTCTTATGGGATCGAACATGCAACGTCAGGCAGTGCCACTTCTTGTGACAGAGTCACCAGTAGTAGGAACAGGAATGGAAAACAAAGCTGCAGTTGACTCGGGAGTATGTGTAGTTGCGAAAAACTCTGGAGTGATTGAAAAAGCAGTGTCAGATATGATTATTATCAAACGTGATAGTGATGGTGCTCGAGATGTTTATCACTTACAAAAGTTCAAGAGAAGTAACCAATCAAACTGTTATAATCAAAAACCAATTGTATTTAAAGGAAACCACGTAGCTGCAGGAGAAGTAATTGCAGATGGTCCTTCTACACAGAATGGTGAAATTGCCCTTGGTAAAAATCCATTGATTGGATTTATGACATGGGAAGGATATAACTATGAAGATGCGGTTCTACTTAGTGAGCGTTTGGTTCAAGAAGATGTTTACACCTCAGTTCATATTGAAGAATATGAAGCAGAGGCACGTGATACAAAATTAGGACCAGAAGAGATTACAAGAGATGTTCCAGGTGTTGGTGATGACGCACTGAAAGATTTAGACGAAAGAGGAATCATTCGTATTGGAGCAGAAGTGCGAGCAGGAGATATCTTAGTTGGAAAAGTTACTCCAAAAGGCGAGACAGAATTGACAGCAGAAGAGAGATTACTGCGTGCGATTTTCGGAGAAAAAGCGAGAGAAGTAAGAGATACATCACTAAAAGTGCCTCATGGTGCTTATGGAATCATTGTAGATGCAAAAGTATTTACAAGAGAAAATGGAGATGATTTATCTCCAGGTGTAAATCAAACAGTTCGTATTTATATAGCACAAAAGAGAAAGATCTCAGTTGGAGATAAAATGGCTGGTCGTCATGGAAACAAAGGGGTTGTGTCCCGCGTTCTCCCAGTAGAAGATATGCCATTCTTACCAAACGGTCGAGCACTTGATATCGTGCTCAATCCACTAGGGGTACCTTCTCGTATGAATATCGGACAGGTATTAGAGATTCACTTGAGCCTTGCTTCAAGAGCATTAGGCTTTAATATTGCAACACCAGTATTTGATGGTGCTCACGAAAATGATATTATGGATACATTAGATCTTGCTAATGATTATGTAAATAAATCATGGAAAGAGTTTGATGAATTATATAAAGATAAAGTGGATTCTGGAGTGATGGAATACCTTGAAAACAACTTGGCTCATAGAGAGTTGTGGAAAGGGGTAGAACTTTCTAGAGATGGAAAAGTAAGACTTCGCGACGGGCGTACTGGAGAGTATTTTGATAGTGCAGTAACCATTGGTCACATGCATTACCTAAAACTTCACCACTTAGTAGATGACAAGATCCATGCGCGTTCTACGGGACCATATTCCCTAGTAACACAACAGCCACTAGGTGGAAAAGCTCAGTTTGGTGGACAGCGTTTTGGAGAGATGGAGGTTTGGGCGCTTGAAGCATATGGAGCATCCTACACCTTACAAGAAATCTTGACTGTAAAATCAGATGATGTTATCGGTCGTGTAAAGACATATGAAGCGATAATCAAAGGGGAAAACATTCCTGAACCAGGTATTCCAGAATCATTCAAGGTGTTATTAAAAGAGTTACAATCCCTAGGACTTGATGTAAGAGTTCTTCGTGAAGATAATACAGAGATAGAAATCGGCGAAACCATTGATTTTGGGGAAACAGATTTACGCTCAATCATTGAGGGAGAACGTCCAGTAGCGAAAGAGGAATCATTTAGTAACTACGGATACCAAGAGCAAGAGTTTAAAGGTGATGAATTGGTAGATATTGAAGAAGTGCCAGAAACTCAAGATGTGGAATCGGATGATATCGAGATTGATCTTGATGATGATTTGGATATTGGATTGGATATAGATTTAGATGATTCTTTTGACGAAGAATAATAGAAGGGAGTATTGCTCATGTCTGAGACAAATGAAACTTATCAGCCATTGACATTTGATGCGATTAAAATCGGTCTAGCTTCTCCGGAGAAAATATTAGAATGGTCTCACGGTGAGGTAAAAAAGCCAGAAACCATTAACTATAGAACATTGAAACCTGAAAAAGAAGGGTTGTTCTGTGAAAAAATATTTGGGCCGAGCAAAGACTGGGAGTGTCACTGTGGAAAATATAAGAAGATTCGCTATAAAGGGGTAATCTGTGACCGTTGTGGTGTAGAGGTTACAAAGGCGAGTGTTCGTAGAGAACGTGTGGGTCATATTGCTCTTGCTGCACCAGTGTCTCATATTTGGTATTTTAAAGGAATTCCAAGTAGAATGGGATTGATTCTTGATATATCTCCAAGAACACTAGAAAAAGTATTGTATTTTGCTTCTTATGTAGTTTTGGATGCAGGAAATACAAGCTTACAATATAAGCAAGTACTTTCTGAAAAAGAATATCGCGAAGAAGTAGAAAAAAATGGATATGGTTCTTTCCGCGTTGGAATGGGAGCAGAGTCTGTACAAGAACTTTTAAGAGATATCGACTTAGAAAAAGACTCACAAGAGTTAAGACGTGATTTAAAAGATGCTTCTGGACAGAAGCGTGCAAGAATTATCAAAAGACTTGAAGTAGTAGAAGCGTTCAGAAACTCTGGTAATCTACCAGAGTGGATGGTTATGAATATTATTCCAGTAATTCCTCCTGATATCCGTCCAATGGTTCAGTTGGATGGAGGACGTTTTGCAACTTCAGACTTAAATGATTTATATCGTAGAATTATTAACCGCAATAACCGTCTTGCAAGATTACTAGAACTAGGTGCACCAGATATTATCGTTCGAAATGAAAAGCGTATGCTTCAAGAAGCAGTAGATGCTCTAATTGATAATGGTAGACGTGGACGCCCAGTTACTGGACCAGGAAATAGAGCATTAAAATCACTTTCTGATATGCTAAAGGGAAAACAAGGGCGTTTCCGTCAAAACCTTCTTGGAAAGCGTGTTGACTACTCGGGACGTTCGGTTATCGTAGTAGGACCAGAACTTAAGATTTATCAATGTGGACTTCCAAAAGAAATGGCAATTGAACTATTTAAACCTTTCGTAATGAAAGAACTTGTACAAAATGGTTCTGCACATAATATTAAGAGTGCAAAGAAAATGGTAGAACGTCTTCAATCAGAAGTTTGGGACGTACTTGAAGAAGTAATCAAAGAGCATCCAGTTATGCTAAACCGTGCTCCGACACTACATAGACTTGGAATTCAAGCATTTGAACCGATTCTAGTAGAAGGAAAAGCGATTAAACTTCATCCGCTTGTTTGTACCGCGTTTAATGCTGACTTTGATGGAGACCAAATGGCGGTTCACTTACCACTTTCGGTAGAAGCACAAGCAGAGTGCCGTTTCTTGCTATTATCTCCAAATAACCTACTAAAACCTTCTGATGGTGGTCCAGTAGCAGTTCCTTCACAGGATATGGTACTTGGTATCTATTATTTAACACAAGGCAGACCTGGTGTTAAAGGTGAGGGGATGGTATTTAAGAGTATTAATGAAGCGATTCTTGCATATGAAAATGGTGCAGTTACCCTTCACTCAAGGGTAAAAGCAAGAGTGTCGAAAGTAATGCCAGATGGCACAACTATGACAGGACTTGTAGAATCAACGGTAGGTAGATTTTTATTTAACGAAATTATTCCTCAAGACCTAGGGTTTGTAGATCGTAGTGTAGAAGGAAATGAACTACTTATGGAAGTAGACTTCCACGTAGGAAAGAAACAATTAAAGCAAATTTTAGAAAAAGTTATTAATGTTCATGGTGCAACACAAACAGCCGTTACCCTTGATGATATTAAAGCAATTGGTTATAAATACTCTACAAGAGCAGCGATGACAGTTTCTATTTCAGATATGACAGTACCAGAATCTAAACCACGTCTGATTGCAGAAGCACAAGCAACTGTTGATAAGATTGCAAAGAACCACCGTCGTGGGCTTATTACAGAAGAAGAGCGCTACAAAGAGGTTATTGAAACTTGGAAGAATACGGATGATCAGTTAACGAAAGATCTTCTAACAGGACTAGATAGCTATAATAATATCTTTATGATGGCTGACTCTGGAGCCCGTGGTTCGGATAAGCAGATTAAACAGCTAGCTGGTATGCGTGGATTGATGGCAGATACAACTGGACATACGATTGAACTTCCAATCAAATCAAACTTCCGTGAAGGACTTGATGTACTTGAGTACTTTATCTCTGCTCACGGTGCTCGTAAAGGGCTTTCTGATACAGCGCTTCGTACAGCTGACTCAGGATACTTAACAAGACGTTTGGTAGACGTTTCACAAGACTTAATCGTTCGTGAAATTGATTGCTGCGAAGGAAAAGAGATTCCATTTATGGAAATCAAAGAGTTCGCAGATGGAAAAGAAACAATCGAAGGTTTAGAAGAGCGTATTACAGGGCGTTATATCGCTGAAACAATTACAGACCCAGATACAGGAGAAGTAATTGTAAAGGCAAATCATATGGTTACCCCAAAACGTGCAGGAGCTGTTATGAAGGTATTGGAAAAATTAGGTAGAGATACCATTAAAATCCGTACTGTATTAAGTTGTAAATCACATATTGGAGTTTGCGCAAAGTGTTATGGTGCAAACATGGCAACTGGTCAAGCGGTTCAAGTTGGTGAAGCAGTAGGTATTATTGCAGCTCAATCAATTGGAGAGCCAGGAACGCAGCTAACCATGCGTACGTTCCATACAGGAGGAGTTGCGGGTGGAGATATTACCCAAGGTCTTCCTCGTGTCGAAGAACTTTTTGAGGCACGTAAACCAAAAGGACTTGCAATTATCTCAGAATTTGGTGGAGTTGTTACATTGAAAGATACCAAGAAAAAACGTGAGATTATTGTTACAGACTTTGAAACTGGAAATAGCAAGACTTATCTGATTCCTTATGGTTCAAGAATCAAAGTTCAAGATGAGCAAGTGATAGAAGCTGGGGATGAATTGACAGAAGGTAGTGTAAATCCTCATGACATTCTTAAAATTAAGGGTGTTCGTGCAGTGCAAGACTACATGATACAAGAAGTACAACGTGTATATCGTCTACAAGGTGTGGAAATCAACGATAAACATATCGAAATGATTGTTCGCCAAATGCTTAAGAAAATCAAGATCGAAGAAAGTGGAGACAGCGATGTATTACCAGGTGTATCTATGGACGTACTTGATTATAACGAAATGAATGAAGCTTTATTAGAAGATGGAAAAGAACCAGCTGATGGAAGGCAAGTAATGCTTGGTATTACAAAAGCTTCCCTTGCTACAGATTCATTCCTATCTGCAGCTTCGTTCCAGGAAACTACAAAAGTTCTGACAGAAGCAGCGATCAATGGTAAAGTTGATAACTTAATCGGGCTAAAAGAGAATGTTATTATCGGAAAACTAATTCCAGCAGGTACAGGTATGAAGCGTTATCGTTCAGTAA
>CAYJKD010000020.1:0-19107 GCA_964370595.1 uncultured Lachnospiraceae bacterium | reverse complement strand
ATCTTTATATGCTAGGTTTTCATATAACTTTGTACGGGTGTTTTCTTTCATTATTTCAGCAAGGTGTAGCATATAGCCTATAAATAAAATAGAAGAAAGGCTAATTACACCGATTTTAAAAAATGATGACATATAGGAATCATTGAAAGCATAGTAGGTTATTAAGTCAATCACTGAAAAGATACATAAAGTAATTCCGCTGATTCCAAAGATGTTTAATTGTGTATTCTTACATATGAACAGTTCATAAATAGAGGTTGCAATTACACAAATTAAAGACAATCCTAGAAGGAAGTGGAATATTGCAATTGGCTCACGTACGTCAAGAATATTAAAGGATTGTAATAGAATCAGAGCGAACCAATAAATCGAATGTAAAAATATCATAATATACAGATGTTTACTGTATTTTAGTGTATGTGCAGTACAGAAAAAATGTAATAACGGGATAGGAATTAAACTCAAAAGTAAGTAGGATGCAACAGAAATAATGTAAGGCTCTGATAAAAATAGTAGTAACATGGGAAGAACCGTAAACGTATAAGCCCCAGCTAGAAATGTAAAAAATCCAAGACTTAAAATATGCAATGATTTTGTTTTCCTTCCGATAAATAAATAAACGAGTATTTCTATAATACCCATAATAACGAGTAAGGTAGATAAGATAAAATTAAAAAGTTCTGTATGGAGCATTTTGTAAATGCCAGAATGTTCATTTCCTAAATAAAAGGATTCAATTTCTATCACAGAATAGGAAGGTTTAAATTCAATGAGAAGCTCATCACCTGCGCGGACATTTGGAAGTTTTACAAATAGATAGAAATTACCAGGTGAAGTTCCAATTGTTGCTAGATTGCTTTCATCAATCGTATAAATTAAGTTTCCTTCAAGATATACATTTAGGAGTGTTCTTGAAATGTGAAACTGCAAAGAATCGAAATCAGCATTAATCAGCGGGATTGTATTCTTTATAATCAGTGATTCTGCTTTTTTTCCTTTTAGTGAACTAGGAGAATCACAAGCTATAAATTCACTGCCATCAATGCTATATTGCCAACCAGCATCAAATGGAATTAGGGTTGAGGTACGATCTTTTGGTAAGCCAGAATCACTTGTATGATAAAAAAATAGTAGTACAATTGTTGTTATCATTATCATAAAGCTGATGATAATCGTTGTAAATTTTTTCATTAAAGATTACTCCATTTCTTAACACAACAAAAATAGTATTGCTCATTTACATTCGTCATTATTGTACTATAAATACAGAATAGAAAGCAAGCGCTGTTAAAAAATACTTTTTTAGTTTTTAGGAAAATATTATGAAATTTTTATAGGTGTTCATATAAAATTATTGCAAAACTAAAAATACAATGTTACAATTAAATTACTATTCATAAGAAGGAGAACGCAGATGAAATCAATTAAATTTAAAATTTTAACATTAGCGATGTCATTAGCATTAGTCAGTATTGTTGCAATTAGCATAACATCTATTTTTGGAACATATAATAGTACGATGTTTGCATTAGAAGAATCAATGATGTCAACGATTGATGCAACGGCAGATATGGTTGAGATTCAGTTGGAATCATACAAGGACATGGCAAGACAGTTAGCAGTTGATGAGGTGCTTTCTCAAGAAACTCCAGGTGTAGGAGAAGTAAGTGCGGATGGAAGAACCTATCAACAAGTAAAAAATGAAATTGTTACATATATAGAAGAATTAAGAGCACTTCATGGCTATGATGCGGTCCAAATTTTTGATAAAGAAGGGGTTGCATTTACCATCAATACATCATTAGCCGAAGAAGCATATTTTAAAGTGCCAAAAGAAACAGGTGAAGCATATATAGGAGATCCGGTTATTAGTCCAGAGTCAGGATTACTTACAATGACAATTTCTACACCAATTATAAAGAATGGTCAATTTGAAGGGGTTGCATTACTTGCAGTAAATCCTAAAATCTTTTCCGATATTGTTTCAAAAGTTTCGGTTGGACATGGGAGTACTACTACAATTATCAATAAAGAAGGAACGACCATAGCATATAATGACATCCAACTTGTGACAGATCAATATAACACGACAGAAGAAGCAAAAACAGATTCATCCTTAAAAGTACTTGCTGAACTAGAACAGGATTTAGCCAGTGGCAATAGCGGTTTTACTTCTGTTACGTGGGAAGGAAAGGGACAATTTGCAGCATATACGCCCATTGATGGTTCAAATGGGTGGGGAATTTATACCATGGCATTACAAAGCGATTTTCTCGGTCAGATGACAGATTCAATCATAACTGTTGTGGTATTAAGTATTGTAATATTAATTATTGCTGTATTTATAACAATTATTGTGGCTCGAAATATTTCAAATCCAATTACTCTTTGTGCAGAACGGTTAAATGGAGTAGCAGCAGGAGATTTAAAATCGCCGATGCCTTCTATTAAAACGAATGATGAAACAGGAATATTGGCTCAGTCAACAGAAACAATTGTTAACACAATGTCCATAATGATTGAAGATTTAAATAACACCTTGTCAGAGATTGCCTCTGGTAACTTTGCAGTTAAGAGTAAAGCAAGAGATTGTTATATCGGCGACTTTAGCACATTACGTGAATCTTTGATTGTGATTGTAGAAAAGCTATCTTCAACGATGTATCGAATTAACGATGTATCGAACCAAGTGAATTCAGGAAATGGTCAAGTTGCACAAGGTGCACAATCTTTAGCACAAGGGTCAATCGAACAGGCATCAGCAATTGAACAATTATCAGAAACGATTGCGGAAATAACAATGAAGATTGATGAAACAGCGAATGATTCACAAACTGCAAAACAAGCGAATGAAAAATCGCAGCAAGCATTGTGTGATAGTAATGACCAAATGAAGAAAATGGTAGCTGCTATGGCTAATATCAGTGATAAATCCATTGAAATTAGCAATATTATAAAAACAATTGATGATATTGCATTCCAAACCAACATTCTTTCTCTTAATGCAGCAGTAGAAGCAGCAAGAGCTGGAGCAGCAGGAAAAGGATTTGCTGTAGTTGCAGATGAGGTACGTAATCTTGCAACAAAATCTGCACAATCTGCAAAAGATACAGCAACTTTAATTGAAGAAACCGTTGCAGCAGTAGAAAATGGAAATAAGATCGTTAATAGTACATCAAAATCCATCAATGTTGCGATTCAAAGTGCAAATGAGTTAAGCTCTTTGGTAGACGGTATTGCAACTATATCTGTAGCACAAGCAGAAGGTGCAAAGCAAGTACATGCTGGTATAGAACAAATATCTGCAGTTGTTCAAATGAACTCAGCAACCGCAGAAGAAAGTGCAGCAACCAGTGAAGAATTATCTGGCCAATCCCATATTTTAAAGGAATTATTATCTGGATTTAAATTACATAGAAAATAATCTTTTCCCTCTATCAGCGTTATGTTGATAGAGGGATTTTTTTGTTATTATAGTAAAAACAGTCCTAATATGATAAACTTTATTATTATGTAGAAAAATTTTTTCTATAGTGCTAAAAAAATGATATTGTGGTACAATAGACTACAACAGTGAATAGCTAGGATCGATATAGAATTCAATTAGTATTGCTAATTTATGAAAAAGAGGTGATTCATTGAATATTAGGGAAGAAAGAGAACATTGGGAAAATGAATATCTGAGTCCATTTGCTTCTTGTAGTACCAAAACCTTAGGAAGAGATAGGCCAGAAGGTTTGTGCGATATACGTACAGAATATCAAAGAGATCGAGATCGGATTCTACATAGTAAAGCATTTCGTCGATTGAAACATAAGACACAAGTGTTTTTAGCTCCAGAGGGGGATCACTATCGAACAAGGTTAACACATACATTGGAAGTGGCTCAAATTGCAAGAACAATTGCAAGGGCTCTACGTTTAAATGAAGATTTAGCGGAAGCAATTGCTTTAGGGCATGATTTAGGACATACACCATTTGGCCACTCAGGTGAAGATGTATTAGATAAACTTTGCCCAGAAGGATTTGCACATTATGAACAGAGTGTACGAATTGTGGAAAAATTAGAAAAAGAGGGAAACGGGTTAAATTTGACAAAAGAGGTTAGGGATGGGATTC
Source organism: uncultured Lachnospiraceae bacterium (assembly GCA_964370595.1). GTDB lineage: Bacteria > Bacillota > Clostridia > Lachnospirales > Lachnospiraceae > Brotaphodocola. The sequence goes on along the minus strand of CAYJKD010000020.1, from coordinate 14,988 downwards.
TTAATCATAAAACCAGTGGAAGTCCATCCACTCTAGAAGGTGCAATTGTAAGACTTTCTGACAAGATTGCTTATATTAACCATGATATTGATGATGCAATTCGAGCTAAGATTTTTATTGAAGATGGTCTTCCAAAAAAATATACGAACAAATTAGGCCATAGTGTTAGGGAACGACTGAATAATTTAATACATGATATTATTGTAAATAGCCAAAACCAGCCCTATATTAAAATGTCTCCAGGTATGGAAGAAGCGATGCAAGGATTACGTCAGTGGATGTTTCAGCATGTGTATAAAAGTGAAATTCCGAAGCAAGAAGAAATGAAAGCACAGAAATTAATTGAGTTTTTATACCACTATTATATGGAAGATATCTCTAAGCTACCAGAAGAGTATCATAATAAAATTAGAAATGAAGAAAGCCAGTCAAGAATAGTTTGTGACTATATTGCTGGTATGAGTGATAGCTATGCTATCGAAAAATTTAAGGAGCTATTCGTACCACAAGCATTTAAAGAGTAAGGACAGAAAGGAGAGCTTCGTGTACTACCCAGAGGAAGTTTTGGAAGAAGTTCGTTCAAGAAATGATATCGTAGATGTTGTTTCTGAATATGTGAAGTTACAAAAAAAAGGGAGCAACCATTTTGGGCTATGTCCTTTTCATAATGAAAAATCTCCATCATTTTCCGTTTCATCATCAAAACAGATGTATTACTGTTTTGGTTGTGGTGTGGGCGGCAATGTGTTGACCTTCGTAATGGAATATGAAAATATTTCATTTCCAGAAGCGTTAAAGCAACTAGCAGAACGAGCAGGAGTTAAATTACCAGAAGTTGAATATTCGAAAGAAGATAAAGCACGAGCAGACTTGCGAACAATTTTATTAGAGATTAATAAGCATGCAGCTAATTATTTTTATTATCAACTTCATCAACCCCAAGGAAAGATTGGATATGACTATTTTAAAAATAGAAAATTAAGCGACGAAACATTAAAAAGCTTTGGTTTAGGATATGCAAATAAAACCAGTAATGACCTTTATTTATATTTAAAATCAAAAGGATATCATGATGATATATTAAAAGAATCAGGACTTATTACTCCTGATGAACGAGGTACCTATGATAAGTTTTGGAATCGAGTGATGTTTCCTATTTTAGATGTAAATCACCGTGTCATTGGATTTGGTGGCCGTGTTATGGGAGAGGGAAACCCCAAATATTTAAATTCTCCAGAAACAAAGATATTTGATAAAAGTAGGAATTTGTATGGGCTTAATTATGCTAGAACCTCTAGAGAAAATACGCTTATTATATGTGAAGGTTACATGGATGTGATTGCGTTACATCAGGCAGGATTTAAAAATGCAGTAGCAGCTTTAGGAACTGCATTTACCTCTCAACACGCATCATTATTAAAACGATACACAGATAAGGTGATTCTTTCCTTTGATAACGATATGGCAGGAATAAAAGCTACCCTTCGTGCGATTCCGCTCCTAAAAGAAGCTGGAATATCAGCAAGAGTTTTGAAGATGGAACCATACAAGGATCCAGATGAATTCATTGAACATTTAGGAACAGAAGTTTTTAAGGATAGAATTGAGCATGCTCAAAATGGATTTTTGTTTGAGGTGGAAATCGAAAAGAAAAACTATGTTATGGAAGACCCAGAACAAAAAACACAATTTTACAATTGGGTTGCAAGAAAATTAATTCAATTTCCAGAAGCATTGGAGCGAGATAATTATACACAAGCAGTTTCAAAAGAACAGTTTATTCCATATGACGAGTTGAAATCATTAGTAAATCGATTGGGACAGCAATTTGGTGTCGGCACTACTGTTACAGAGACAGTACTTCCAAAAGAAAGGAAAAAAACACAAGACAAAGAAGAGGGGAGCAAACAAGCACAGAGACTGTTACTTACTTGGCTAATTGAAAAGCCAGAATTGTTTGAAAAAATAAAGGGAATTGTAGGACCGAGAGATTTTATAGAAGACCTTTATCAAAAAGTAGCAGCCATGGTTTTTGAGAGCCAAGAAACAAACACATTAAATCCTGCGGGGATTTTGAATCATTTTATCAATGATGATATGCAATATAAAGAAGTAGCAGCGCTTTTTAATGCCACATTACAGGAATCCCTTAATAATGAAGAGCAAAAAAAGGCATTTACCGAAATTGTAGTACGTGTTCGAAAAAATAGTTTGGATTATGCAAGCCGAAAGGCTACAGATATTGGAGAACTCCAAGAGATTATAAAACAACAAGCAGCACTTAACACACTTCAGATCATGCTTGACTGATGGAAAGGGCGTATGGACATGGATATTAATACATTGAATTTGGAAAATGATACACAGAAGCTAGACGAGAAATTAGAAAAATTACTAGAGATAGCGAAACAGAAGAAAAACGTATTAGAAGACAAAGAGATTCAAGAAGTTTTTACAGAGGATACATTATCAACAGATACCTTAGATCAGATTTATAATTTTATGGAGAGAAATCAAGTTGATATATTAGATCCAGATAAGGAAGACTTAGATCCAGAACTGTTCTTAGATGAAGAAATGGATGAAGAAATGTCCATGGAAGATATCGATTTGTCTATTCCAGAAGGGATCAGTGTTGAAGATCCAGTTCGTATGTATTTAAAAGAGATTGGTAATATTCCATTACTTTCGTCCATAGAAGAAGTGGAATTGGCGAAAAGGATGGAGCAAGGCGATGAACGTGCAAAGCGAAGATTAGCGGAGGCAAATTTAAGGCTAGTTGTAAGTATAGCGAAGCGTTATGTTGGGCGTGGAATGCAGTTTTTAGACTTGATTCAAGAAGGGAATTTAGGTTTAATTAAAGCAGTTGATAAATTTGATTATGAAAAGGGATTTAAATTCAGCACTTATGCTACTTGGTGGATTCGTCAAGCGATTACTAGATCAATTGCAGATCAAGCAAGAACCATTCGAATTCCTGTCCATATGGTTGAAACCATTAACCGCCAGATTCGAATTTCAAGACAGCTACTTCAAGAACTTGGGAGAGAACCAACGATTGAAGAAGTTGCTGAAAAAATGGAAGTTACCCCAGAGCGTGTGAGAGAAATTCGCAAGATTTCTCAAGAACCAGTATCCCTAGAAACACCGATTGGTGAAGAAGAAGATAGCCATTTGGGCGATTTTATTCAAGATGATCATGTGGCTGTTCCAGCAGATGCTGCTACATTTACATTATTGCGAGAGCAGTTATTAGAAACATTAGAAACGCTTACTGAACGAGAGCAAAGAGTATTGCGCTTGCGCTTTGGTCTGGGAGATGGAAAACCAAGAACACTTGAAGAGGTGGGGAAAGAATTTAATGTAACAAGGGAACGAATTAGACAAATTGAAGCAAAGGCTCTTCGAAAGTTACGACACCCTACTAGGAGTAAGAAATTAAAAGATTTTTTAGATAGTTAATGGAGTAAAAAAATGAAATTATCAAAACGTTTACAAGCAGTGGCTTCTTTTGTTGAAAAAGGAAGCCACATTGCAGATATAGGGACAGATCATGGATATGTACCAATTTGGTTGATACAGGAAGGACGAGCAAGCCGTGTGATAGCAATGGATGTAAGGTCAGGTCCACTGAGTCGAGCAGAGGTACATATTAAAGAAAACCATATGGAAGATCAAATTGAAACAAGACTTTCTAATGGGTTAGAGCAATTGAAAATTGGAGAAGTAGATACTGTAATTATTGCAGGGATGGGTGGATCCTTAATTCTACAAATTTTGGAAGAGGCAGCACATATAAGGCATACAATAAAGCGATTTATTCTTTCGCCTCAATCAGATTTAAATAAGTTTCGACATCAGTTAGAACAATTAAATTTGCATATACAACAAGAACATATGTTAGAAGAAGAGGGTAAATACTATACGATAATGGTGGCAACGCAAGGATTCGAGAAATATGAGAGAGAAAGTATGTATACATACGGCAAACATTTAATCTTGCAAAAAGATGTTACATTAAAACAATTTCTAGAAAAAGAATATACGCAATTATGTGGAATTGCTGAAAATTTAGTAGGAAAAGATAGTTTGGCGATGAAAGCACGAATGGATGAATTAAAAGAGGAAATACGACAAAATCGGGAGGCATATGATGAAATGTAGAGAAGTAATGGAACAGTTAGAAGTAATTGCTCCACTAAGGTACGCATGTAGTTGGGATAATCCTGGATTATTGGTAGGAAAAAGCAACAAAGAAGTTCGTACAATTATGCTTACACTAGATGTAACAGATGAGATTATTGAAGAAGCAATTAATAATCAAATTGATATGATTGTTTCTCATCATCCACTGATTTTTTCTCCATTATCAAAGATCAATGATTCTGATTTTATTGCAAATAGGGTAATGAAATTGATTCAACATGATATTGCTTGCTATGCAATGCATACGAATTTTGATATTGCGCCTGGTGGAATGGGAGATCTTGCAGGGGAAAAGTTAGGAATTAAAAAAGTTGCTCCTGTTGATATAACTGGGAATGAAGAAAATGTTTCTTATGGCATAGGAAATATTGGAACCGTCGAAGATACTACAGTTGAATTATTAGCAAAAAAAGTAAAAGAAGTATTTAATCTTCCATATGTGCAGATATATGGGAGCAAGCAAATAAAAAAACCAATTAATAGAATTGCAATTTCTCCTGGAGCAGGTACAGGTATGTGGAAAGAAGCTCGAAATGGAGGAGCGCAAGTTTTGATTACAGGAGATATGAAGCATCATGAAGGAATTGATGCAAGTGCAAACGGACTAGCAGTAATTGATGCTGGACATTTTGGAATAGAACATATTTTTTGCCAGTATTTAAAAGAACAACTTGATCTTATATTTCAAGGAGAGGTAACCGTGTTGAAGGGAAAACAGGTATTTCCTACAGAACTAATCTTTTAGGAGGGATAGCTGATGAGGTTAAAAATCAATGGAAGTGAATATAACTTTGAGAAACCTGTAACATTGCTAGAACTAGCAAAACAATTTCAAAAAGACTACCCGTATGATATATTGCTTGGAAGAATCAATGGAAAGCTACAAGAGTTACATAAAACAGTGAAAGAAGATGGAGAAGTGGAATTTCTCACTGCAGAACAAAAACCTGCTGCAGATGCATATCGACGAAGTACCTTGTTTTTGATGCTAAAGGCATTTTATGATGTAGTAGGAAAAGAATTTATTGAAAAAATCAATGTGGATTTTTCCATCGGAAGTGGTTTGTATATTGAAGGGAAGGGTGATTTTTTACTAACCGATGAGCTGCTTAATGCTGTAAAGGAAAAAATGAAGGAGTTTGTTGCAACAAAGCTTCCTATAGAAAAACGTCAAGTGAGTACAGATGAAGCCATTCGATTATTCCATAAGCATGGAATGTATGATAAGGCTCGGTTATTTCATTATCGTATGAGCTCCCAAGTCAATATTTATCGAATTGGGGAATTTGAAGATTACTATTATGGATACATGCTTGAAAATACAGAGTACATTAAATATTTTCATTTAGAAAAATACCATTCTGGATTTTTACTGATGTTACCTGAATATGGAAAACCGACATCAGTTGGAGTAATTCCACGAAGGGATAAATTATTTCATGTATTAAAGGAATCATCAAAATGGTATGACATGCTAAATATTCCAAGCGTAGGAGCTTTAAATGATGTGATTTCCAAAGGAAAGTTATCGGAACTTGTTTTGATTCAAGAGGCATTACAAGAAAAGAAAATTGCTGAAATTGCTGAGCAAATTACAATGCATCAAGATAAAAAGCTAGTTATGATTGCGGGACCATCTTCATCTGGGAAAACTACATTTTCTCATCGTTTAAGTGTGCAACTAAAAGCAAAAGGCCTAAATCCGTATCCAATTGCTGTTGATAATTATTTTGTAAATCGCGTAAATACTCCAAAAGATGAAAAGGGCGAATATGATTTTGAGTCATTATATAGCATTGATATTGAAAGTTTTAACAGGGATATGAGTGATTTGCTAGAAGGGCGAAAAATTCAACTGCCCCATTATGACTTTATTACAGGAGAGAGAATTTATCGCGGAGATGAACTACAATTACAAAGCAATGATATTTTAGTAATTGAAGGGATTCACTGCTTAAATGATGCACTTTCTTATACCTTACCAAAGGAGAGTAAGTACAAGATTTATATCAGTGCGCTGACCCAGCTCAATATTGATGAACATAATCGAATCCCAACGACAGATGGGAGAATTCTTCGAAGAATGGTAAGGGACGCAAGAACGCGAGGTGCAACAGCACAAAGAACGATACAGATGTGGCCATCCGTAAAGCGAGGAGAAGAACGAAATATTTTCCCATTTCAAGAGAGTGCAGATGTAATGTTTAATTCTGCATTAGTATATGAACTTGCTATATTGAAACAATATGCAGAACCATTGTTATTTGGTATACCTAGAGATTCTATGGAATATGAAGAGGCTAAGAGACTACTTAAATTTTTAAGTTATTTTCTTGGAACAAGTAGTGAAGGAATCCCATATAACTCTATTATAAGAGAATTTATTGGTGGAAGTTGCTTAAAGGTATAAGAAGTAGTGATTGACGAACATTAGAATCAATGATAGAATGATTTGAGTTTGAGTAAAACAAATGGTCGCTGCCATAGATACGAAAGACTATGGGAGAGGAAAGTCCGGGCTTCATAGGGCAGGATGCCAGATAACGTCTGGCGGAGGCGACTCCAGAGATAGTGCAACAGAAATATACCGCTGGCTTTGCCAGTAAGGGTGGAAGGGTAGTGTAAGAGACTACCGCCTTGTTGGTAACAATAGGGGCATATGTAAACCTCATTTGAAGCAAGACCGAATAGAAGGCATAAGGCGGCCCGTCTGCCTTCGGGTAGGTTGCTTGAGCTTGGTGGCGACATCAAGTCTAGATAGATGACCATTCACGACATAACCCGGCTTATCGTTTTACTCAGATAGAAAAACTGTTACAGGAATTTTCCTGTAACAGTTTTTTTGTAAAGTTAGGATTGTTCTGATAGATTTTCCCAAAGTTCATATAATGACTCTAATTCTTGTGTGATTTGCTGCTTTTCTTGATTTAAAGCAACGAGTTTATTTACATCTGTAAACACTTCTTCTTGAACAAGTAAATCATCAATTTCTAAATCTCGCTGTTCTAATGTAGCTATTTGATCTTCTGTCTTCTTGATATCATTTTGTAATTTTCGAACTCGAGCTTGTTCCTCTTTTTGAGATTTCCAATCAGCTTTTTGACCAATTTCGTCAGAGAGAGTTTCATAAGGAAGCTCTTGTTTTTGGATTAATGATTGCATTAATTCTTTCTTTTCTAAATAATAATCATAATTTCCAATGTAATTGATAAATGTTTGTTCTGTTAGTTCAAGGATTCGGGTTGCAGTTTGATTGATAAAATAACGATCATGGGAAACATAAACTACAGTTCCTGTGTAACTATTTAACGCTTGCTCCAATATTTCTTTAGAAACAATATCTAAATGGTTTGTAGGCTCATCGAGGATAAGCAGGTTTGCTTCTGAAAGCATGAGTTTTGCAAGGGAAACACGACCACGCTCTCCACCACTTAAATCAGAAATACGTTTAAAAACATCATCCCCTGTAAATAAAAATGCTGCTAGAACATTACGAATTTGTGTATTTGTTAAGTTAGGATAAGCACTTTGCACCTCTTCAAAAAGTGTGTTTTGTTCTTGGAGCAATTGATGTTCCTGGTCATAATATCCGATGAAAACCTTGGATCCTAAGGTAATGGTTCCTTCATCTTGAGGTAAAATTTCATTGATGATTTTAAGTAATGTTGTTTTTCCAGTTCCATTATTTCCAATAATAGCGATTTTTTCGCCACGTTTTACTTCTAAATTGATATTTTGAAATAGCTGTTTGTTATCAAATGATTTTCCTAATTCTTCAATTTTTAATACATCATTTCCACTTAAAATATTAGGCTCTAACTTAATCTTCATCTCATCATTTAATTCGGTAGGTTTTTCAAGTCGTTGAATCTTATCAAGCATTTTTTCCCGACTTTCTGCGCGCTTAATTGATTTTTCACGGTTAAATGATTTTAGCTTTGTAATTACTTCTTCTTGGTGCTTAATTTCATTTTGTTGATTGACCCAAGCTTTCATTTGAGCTGCACGAAGCATTGCTTTTTTTTCACTAAATTCACTGTAGTTTCCTAGATACATACTTGCTTGATTATGCTCAATTTCAACTACTTTTTTTACAATACGATTTAAGAAATATCGGTCATGAGAGATGATAACAACAGCGCCATTATAATTTAATAGATAATTTTCTAACCATGCAATGGATTCCATGTCTAGGTGGTTTGTAGGCTCATCTAAAAAGATGATATCAGGTTTTTGTATCAGTATCTTACCAAGGGAAACACGAGTTTTTTGCCCTCCAGAGAGGGTAGAAATCGGTTGAGAAAATTCTTCTTGGGTAAAACCTAACCCTTTTAGTACACCAACGAGTTCACTATTCCAAGCATACCCATTCATAAGCTCAAAACTATGGTTTTTCTGACTGTAGATTTCTAGTAATTGTTCTAATTCCACTCCTGTTTTATGCTTCATCTCTGACTCGAGTGAGCGGATTTCTTCTTCTAAGTCAAGTACTTCACGTTTCACTTCTTTTAACTCGTCAAAGATAGAACGTTCACTATGAAGATCTTGATGTTGTGATAAATATCCAAATGAAGTGCCTTTCGAAAAAATAACATCTCCCTGATCTGCTTGCGATTCCCCTACAATTATTTTTAGTAAAGTTGTTTTTCCAGCACCATTTACCCCTACAATAGCTACTTTTTCATTGGGTTCAACGTGGAAAGAAACGTTATTTAGTACTTGGTTAGATCCAAAAGCTTTATTTATATTATTACATGTTAAAATCATGATTTTCTCCTGTTTTTGATTAGTATATATGGAACAGCTATTATTTTATCAGAAACAAAGAACAACTGCAAGGGAAGAGAAGCAGATATAATATTTCTAGAAAATAAGTAGGTTATTGTTTGACAAGTATTTCATGCAAAGGTATAATGAAGTTATGTAAAAATTTGTTAGGGGTGAAACATTGTGGAAGTAAGAGAAATTTCAAGAGCAGTTATAGCTAGATTGCCAAGGTATTATCGGTATTTAGGCGAATTACTAGAAGACGGAGTAGAAAGAATTTCATCGAATGAACTGAGTGTAAAAATGAGGGTTACAGCATCACAGATTAGACAAGACTTAAATAATTTTGGTGGATTTGGTCAACAAGGTTATGGATATAATGTGAAATTTTTATATGATGAGATTGGAAAGATTTTAGGGCTAGATCGAAGACATAATATGATTATTATTGGAGCTGGTAATCTTGGCCAAGCCATTGCGAACTATGCGAATTTTGAAAAACGTGGTTTTATGATAAAAGGAATGTTTGATATAAATCCAAGAATTATTGGATTAGTTGTACGTGGAATTGAAATTCTTGGAGTAGAAGAATTAGAAGCGTTTATCAAAGAAAATAATGTAACAATAGCAGCATTAACGATTCCGAAGACAAAAGCACCAGAGATTGCAGAGAGACTTGTTAGTGCTGGAATCAAAGGAATTTGGAACTTTGCTCATGTGGATTTACAAACACCTGAAGGGGTTGTAGTTGAAAATGTACATCTGTCAGAATCATTGATGAAGTTAAGTTATCGAGTTTGTGATATGGAAAATGAAAAGGAAAAATTAGAAAGTTTGGATTAGTCATGATCTATGGAGTAGGAACTGATTTGATCGAAATAAAGCGGATAGAAAAAGCTTGCAGTAAGCAAACATTTCTATTTCGTGCATTCACAGAGGAAGAGCGCCGGCAAAGTGAGGGAAATATTTCTAAACTTGCCGGTAATTTTGCTGTTAAAGAAGCAGTTTCAAAAGCATTTGGAACTGGTTTTCGAGGAATTGAATTAAATGAGATAGAAGTATTGCGGGATGAAATTGGTAAACCATACGTGAAGTTGTACAACAATGCAAAGCGTGTTGCGATTGAAAGAAATATTATACAAATTCATGTAAGTATATCGAATACAAAAGAGCAGGCACTTGCGTTTGTCGTAATGGAGGGAGAATAGGCAATGCGTTATGTAGTAGATGCAAAAGGAATGCAAGAAATCGATCGAAAGACCATTGAAGTAAATAAAATTCCTGCAATATTATTGATGGAGCAGGCAGCTTTAGCTGTGGCGCAAGTAGTAGAAGCTTATTTGACATTCGGAGAAAATAAAGCAGTTGTATGCTGTGGAAAAGGTAATAATGGAGCGGATGGAATTGCTTGTGGAAGAATATTAGCCCAACGTGGATATGAGGTGTTGTTGGTTTTGCCTGAACGAAATGGGCAAGAGACAAAGGAATATTTATTACAACTAGAGATAGCCAGTGCAATTGGGATAAAGCAAGTTGCATACCATCAGTTTTGCTGTGAGAAAGAAGATGTAATCGTTGATGCTATATTTGGTGTAGGATTAAACCGCATTATTTCTAAGTCATATATACCACTATTTAATCAAATAAATGAATGTAAAAAGGCGTACGTGGTTGCAGTGGACCTACCTTCGGGAATTAGCGCAACGACAGGAGAAATACTCGGATGCGTAATAAAGGCGGATATTACAGTAACATTTGGTTATGATAAAATCGGCATAATAAAATATCCTGGAAAAACGTATGCAGGTAAGAAAGTAATTGCTGATATTGGTTTCTCTCATGAAATTGTAAATGAAATTCCTTCCAGATGCATGGTTCTAGAAGAGCAAGACCTTAACATGATTCCAATAAGGGAAGAAGACTCTAATAAGGGTAGTTATGGAAAAGTATTAGTAATAGCAGGTAGTAAGGGGATGTGTGGAGCTGCATATTTAAGCGCAGCAGCGGCATATGCAGTAGGTGCAGGTTTGGTTAAAATTCTTACCGTAGAAGAAAATAGAGAAATATTGCAGATGCAATTACCAGAAGCAATCATTGCATCCTATGAACCAGAACAGGTACTTGAGCGTACATTTCCAAATTTGATACAAGAACATTGTAAGTGGGCAACATCTATTGTTATTGGCCCTGGATTAGGAAAAGAAAGTTACGTTGTTGCATTATTAGAAACCATACTTGCCCAAGCATTTTCTCCGATGGTATTAGATGCAGATGCTTTGAATTGCATTGCTGAAAATCCATATCTGTCTAGATATTATACAGAAAATATGATCATTACCCCTCATATAAAAGAAATGAATCGTCTTTGTGGAGAATCGGTTGAGGAAATAAAGAAAAAAAGTGTAGAACAAACAAAAAGTTATAGTGAACATCATGGAATCACTTGTGTACTGAAAGATTCCGTTTCGGTAATTGTTGATAAAGATAAAAATACATATTTGAATACATCAGGAAGTAGTGCACTTGCAAAAGCTGGAAGTGGAGATGTATTAGCAGGTATTATAGGAGGGTTATTAGCCATGGGTACAGAAGTAGGACAAGCTGCAGCTATGGGATCATTTATCCATGGTTTAGCTGGGCAAAAAGCTGCTGACATAATAGGAACTCATGGAGTACTTGCACATAATGTGATTGAATATTTAGGTAAAATAGTTGAAGGAAAATCAGATGGAAGATATTAAATATAGGCGGGTTTATGCAAAGATTGACTTAGACGCAGTAGAGCATAATATTATTGCTTTAAAAAACCATACCAAAGAGTCTACTCAAATATATGGAGTAGTAAAAGCAGATGGATATGGGCATGGAGCGATTCCTATTGCAGAGACAATTGATGAATACGTAGGTGGTTACGGAGTAGCAACAATTGAAGAGGCAATGCAACTTCGAAGTCACGGGGTTAAAAAAGATATTTTAGTGATGGGGGTTACACCTATTCCCTCTTATGAGGAAGCGATTGCAAATCATATAACAATTACGATATTTACAAAGGAACAAGCGACCCTTTTATCCGAAGTTGCAAAAGGAAAAAGGGTACAGCAACCCGTTCATCTAAAAATTGATACAGGAATGAATCGAATTGGAATTAGTGCTTCAGAATCAGGAATTGTATTAGCAAAAGAGATTTGTGGCTTAGAGGGTTTACATGTAGTAGGAATATTTACACATTTTTCCAAAGCAGATGAACCAGATGATACTTATTCTCATATGCAAATGGATAAATTTAACTGGGTTATTCAAGAGCTGAAAAAAGCAGGAATTTCAATTCCTTACCAACATGTGGCAAATAGTGCAGCTACGATGTTATTTCCTGAGTATCATTTTGATTATGTAAGACCAGGAATTGCAATCTATGGACTTTATCCAGTAGAAGAAATGCAAACTTGCGAAGTGAAATTAAAACCAGTACTAGAGCTAAAAACAAAGGTTTCTTATGTGAAGTGGGTAGAAGAAGGTTCTCAAATAAGTTATGGAGGAACCTATATTACTACAATTCCTCAAAAAATTGCAACGATACCTGTGGGATATGCAGATGGATACCCAAGAAATCTATCAAATAAGGGCTATGTATTGATTAAAGGAAAGAGAGCAAAGATTCTAGGTAAAGTTTGCATGGATCAATGTATGGTAGACGTAACCGATATTCCAGATGTTGAAATAGGGGAAGATGTAACGCTCATAGGAAGAGATGGAGAAGAAGTTATCTCTGTTGAATTACTTTGTTCTCTATTTGGTGGATTTCATTATGAATTGGTTTGTGATATTGGAAAACGAGTCCCTAGAATGTATTTAAAAAATGGAAAAGTAAGAGGTTATAAAGATTATTTCGATGATAGATATGTAGATTTTTCGTTGTAAGTAACAGTGAAAATCAGTTGTATCGTTTTCATTGACGGAAATAAGAGAATTTGATACAATCACTATTAGGATACGGCGCCTTTAAAAGGCGCTTGTTTATGGAATGGAGGTATGCGATTCCCGTGGTATCATTAACAAAATCTATGTTTCGAGATATAGATTTTATGAAAAAAGTAATATTAATCGCTTTGCCTGTAGCATTGCAAGGCGCACTGAATATGATTATCAACATGGTAGATACCATGATGATAGGAACATTAGGTTCATCTACGATTGCTGCAGTAGGATTAGCAAATAAGTTATTTTTTGTATTTACTCTTTTGGTATTTGGAATTTCCAGTGGATCTGGAATTTTAGCAGCACAGTACTGGGGAAATCAGGATAAGACAAATGTGCGAAAAGTTTTAGGATTAGCCTTAGTACTTTCAATTATTGCCTCCCTACTGTTTGTAATTCCTGCACAAATTGCTCCAGAGGCAGTGATGCGAATATTCACAACAAGTGAAGAAGCCATTGAAATTGGAGCGAAATATTTAAAAGTTGCAGCGATTGCATATCCGTTTATTGGAATTACTAATACATATGTTGCAATGCTAAGAGCTATAAAAAAAGTTAAAGCACCAGTAGTTGTGAGCATTATTACGATTATTATTAATGTTACCCTGAACTATACATTGATTTTTGGTAACTTTGGAGCACCTGAGCTAGGAGCAGTAGGAGCTGCAATTGCAACTTTAACAGCTCGATTTGTAGAGTGTGTATCGATTATTACTATGGTATACGTAACGAAACTACCAATTGCTTGTAAAATAAAAGAACTTTTTGGTCAATCGAAACAGTTTGCTATACAGTTTTATAATACATCAAGTCCAGTAATCGCAAATGAATTTTTGTGGGGACTTGGAACTGCGATTTATTCAATCGCATATGGTAGAATGGGTGATGATGCAGTTGCTGCAATGACCATAGCAACTACGATTCAAGATACAGCAATTGTAATATTTCAAGGATTAAGTGCAGCAACAGCTGTAATACTTGGAAATGAGATGGGAGCAGGGAAGTTAAAACGAGCGGAATCTTATGCGAAATACTTCTTTATATTACAGATGATATTTACCGTGATTGCTGGATTGATTTGCTATGGAATTCGTTGGAAAGTAATTGGATTTTATAATATACCAGAGCATGTAGCATTGGATGTAAGTCACTGTGTAATTGCATTTATTCTATTTTCTCCATTTCGAATGTTTAACTTTATTAATGTTGTTGGTGTACTTCGTAGTGGAGGCGATACAAAAGCATGCTTTTTTATTGATACAAGTGGTGTTTGGTTTATTGGAATTCCTATGGCATTTATAGGAGGGCTATGGCTAGACTTACCAATCTATATTGTATATTCTATGGTAATGCTTGAAGAGGTTTATAAAACAATACTTGGGTATTTTAGATATCGACAGAAAAAATGGTTAAGAAATTTAAATGAACTACTGCAAGATTAATGTGATTTTGTAGATAATAGAAACAAAGGAAAGAAAGAGGATTTTACGATGTCAGGACATTCAAAATTTGCTAATATTAAGCACAGAAAAGAAAAAAATGATGCAGCCAAAGGAAAAATATTCACAGTGATCGGCCGAGAGATTGCCGTTGCCGTAAAAGAAGGCGGAGCTGATCCGATGAATAATAATAAACTTCGTGATGTGATTGCGAAAGCAAAACAAAATAATATGCCAAATGATACCATTGACCGAGGCATAAAAAAAGCTGCAGGAGATATGAATTCTGTAAATTATGAACATCTTATTTATGAAGGATATGGACCAAATGGGGTTGCAGTAATCGTAGAGACACTTACAGATAATAAAAACAGAACGGCTGCCAATGTAAGAAGTGCATTTACAAAGGGAAATGGAAATATTGGAACACAAGGAAGTGTATCGTTTATGTTTGATAAAAAAGGTCAAATTATTATTGATAAAGAAGCTTGTGATATGGATTATGATTCATTGATGATGCTAGTACTTGATGCAGGGGCAGAAGATTTAGTGGAAGAGGATGATAGTTATGAAGTGTTAACAGCTCCAGAAGATTTTAGTA
>CAYJKD010000019.1:5175-19470 GCA_964370595.1 uncultured Lachnospiraceae bacterium | reverse complement strand
CTCTCGGTATTTTAGTCTTATTTATAGCAACTGCAATCCTAACAGATTAGAAAATACAAGAATGCATAATTATACATTTTTGTATTTCACAGAGAAACAATTTTCTCCATAATACATACAGCAAAACGTAAAAATGGTAAGAATTCATGAATTTTCATCTTCGTGAATCCTTACCATCATTAATCTGTATCTTACTCTTCTTCTTCTAATATATAAGGTGTTGTTTGGTATACATAAAAATTTAACCAATTAGAGTACAATGTATTTGAGACGTTTCTCCAATTAAGTACTACTTCTTTCGTAGGGTCATTATCTTCATAGTAATTACAAGGAATTTCTGGATTGATTCCCTTTGCAAGATCTCTACGATACTCACCATCTAATGTCATTCGATCATATTCTGGATGTCCCTGTACAAAGATATGGCTTCCTGCTTGATTTAAAACAGCTAGAATTCCTGCTTCTGCAGATTCCGCGGCAATAATAAGCTCAGGCACCTTTTTAATATCTTCTGCCCTCACTTCTGTGTACCTTGAATGTGGTGCCATAACATAGTCATCCATACTACGGACTAACGGTATTTTTCGATTTAACACTTTATGACGATAAACACCTGATAATTTTTTGTCTCTGGCATACTTTTGAACACCATAGTGATAGTAAAGTCCTGCTTGTGCTCCCCAACAAATATGTAAGGTTGAATGAACATGTGTTTTCGACCATTCCATAATTGACTTTAACTCTTCCCAATAATTCACTTCTTCAAATTGAAGATTTTCTACAGGTGCACCTGTAATAATCAATCCATCAAACTTCTTTTTTTGTACCTCATCAAAATATACATAGAACTGATTTAAATGACCTGCGGATGTATTTTTTGATGTATGTGACCTCATCATTAAAAATGTGCAATCTACCTGTAACGGAGTATTAGATAATCCACGAAGAAGTTGTGTTTCTGTTTCTTCTTTTACTGGCATCAAGTTTAAAATAAGAATTCGAAGTGGACGAATATCTTGACTTAAAGCCCTTTGTTCTTCCATAACAAATATATTTTCAGATTCTAATATTGCTTTTGCTGGTAAATCTTTTTGTACTTTTATCGGCATATCAATTTCCTCCCATTAATTCCATAAAATTTTCCTCTGATAAAATAGGAATTTCTAGCTCTCTTGCCTTTTTATTTTTTGATGAATTTGAAGACGTATCATTGTTGATTAAATAATCTGTTTTACTACTTACAGACCCTGCTACTTTTCCACCCTTTTTTTCAATTACTTCTTGCAATGCTTTTCGATTAGCAAACTGCTCTAAGCTTCCAGTAACTACAAATGTTTTTCCTTCAAAAATCTGTTCTACTTGCTCCACTTGTGTGTTTTCTATTGTCAATACATTTAGTAACGCTTCTATTTTATCTATATTCTGAGAATCAGAAAAAAATTCAACCCAACCTTGTGCTAACACTTCTCCAATTCCATCCACTTCTAATAGCATTTCTTTTGTAGCAGTTTTCATGTTTTCATATTCATAAGAAAAGTGTTTACATAGCATTTTGGCGTTTGCTAAACCAATTCCTGCAATCCCTAATCCATAGATTACCCGTTCTAACGAGGTTATTCTAGCTCGTTGAATTGCATTTTCTAAATTATCATAAGATTTCGGTCCAAACCCATCCATCTGCGTTATGGATTCTCTATATTGATTCAAATAAAATATATCAACAAAATCTTTTATATATCCTGCTTCCACGAATTTTTCTAGGGTTGCTTCTGAGAAGCCATCAATATTTAATGCATCACGACTAACAAATAGTCCTAAACTTTTAATCTTTTTTGCACTGCAATTAGGATTTAAACAGTAGAGGCTTTTTACATCATTTGCTTTTTTTATTTGTGTTTGTTTCCCACAACTTGGACAGGAATCAGGAATTTCTAGATTTCCTCCTCTAGATAAATTTTCTGCAATCTGAGGTATAATCATATTGGCTTTATACACCGTAATCGCATCTCCAATTCCTAATTGCAACTCTTCTATTATGCTAATATTATGAACACTGGCACGGCTAACTGTTGTTCCTTCCAATTCTACTGGTTCAAAAATTGCTACAGGATTTATAAGCCCTGTACGAGATGGGCTCCATTCTATTTCTAGAAGAACTGTTTCTTTTTTCTCATCCATCCATTTAAACGCTATGGAATCTCTTGGGAATTTTGCTGTATTCCCTAGAGATTGTCCGTACTTAATATCATCTAATTGTAGTACTAGTCCGTCTGATGGAAAATCAGAGTGTTCTACACGATTGGAAAAACGATCAACCATTTCTACTACCGTAGTTTGTGATACTTTTTTATACTCAACCACTTCAAACCCCTGTGATTCTAGCCAAACCAGTTGATTTTCCCTTGAATTATTAAATTCTAAAGTATCTGCTTTTACAATTGAAAAACCAATAAAATTAATATTTCGCTTTGCTGCAACTTCATTATTGAGCTGACGTACAGAACCACTGCATAAATTTCTTGGATTTTTATACTTTTCATCATCTTCCTGAATTGATTCATTGATTAATCGGAAATCAGAATAGCGAATAACTGCTTCTCCTCGTAAAATCAATTCGCCTTTATAAGGAATCGTACATGGCAAATTGGCAAATACTCTTGCGTTATTTGTAATCACTTCTCCAATTATCCCATTTCCTCTTGTAACAGCCTTGATCAAGCTTCCATTTTCATAAGTCAAGACGATAGTTAACCCATCTAACTTCCAAGAAAGAATCCCTTCTCGCTCTCCTAAAAATTCTTGTAATGCTGTTACATCTTTTGTTTTATCTAATGAAAGCATTGCGCTTTCATGGGATTCTTTTGGTAATTCACTCAAAATTTCATACCCTACTTTTTGAGTCGGACTTGTTGCTAGTACAATCCCTGATTCCCCTTCTAACTTTAGAAGTTCGTCATATTTTTCATCATATTCTAGATTAGACATGATTTCTGTATCTTTTTGATAATAACTTTTTGCTGCTTTATTCAATTCTTCAACTAATTCTTTTATCCTACTTAAACTCATTCAACGAGAAACTCCTCTCCATTGTCCATTTCTAATAATCTCTCTAATTGTTCCCATTCTTTATGTGATACTCTTCTACAATCTCCTATTTTGAGTTTCCCTAAATGAAGATTCATAATACGGATTCGTTTTAAAATAGTTACCCGATATCCTAACGCTTCACACATACGACGAATTTGACGATTTAATCCCTGTGTTAAAATAATTTTAAATGTTCGATCGTTTATCATCTCAACAACACATGGCCTTGTTACTGTCTTTAGTTCTTTCAGCTCTACGCCCTCCCGAAGTTTTTTTATAAAAGCAGGAGTAAATGGTTTGTCCACTGTTACAAGATATTCTTTTTCATGCAAACTGCCTGCATGCATAATTTGATTCGCTAAATCCCCTTGATTTGTCATCAAAAGTAACCCTTCTGAATCTTTATCTAATCTTCCTATTGGATAAATTCGAGTAGGATATTTTAATAGATCAATAATATTGGGGGCACGATCTTTATCCGAAGTTGTGCAAACGATTCCTCTTGGTTTATTAACCATAAGGAGCACTGGTTTAATGGATTTTTCTCCAGGCTTTTTTCCTACTAGTTTTCCATCACATTGAATAATCTCTTTCCCAGTAACTTTTTCTCCCATCGTAGCTGTTCTTCCATCTATTGTTACTACACCTGATTCAATCAAACGATCAGCTTCTCTTCTCGAACAAATTCCTTGCTCACTTAAATACTTATTTAAACGAATTTCTTCCAATTTCTACTCCTCCCAATCTGTAAAAAAACAAGCATCGCCAAAACTAAAAAAACGATACTTATGTTCAATTGCATTTTCATATGCATGTAATACATGTTCCCTTCCAGCTAATGCAGATACCAACATTACAAGTGTAGATTCTGGTAGATGGAAATTCGTGATTAATTGATTAAGTACTTTAAATTCATAGCCTGGATAGATAAATATTTCAGTCCATCCACTTCCTGCTTTTACCAATCCATCCTCCGTTGCTGCCGACTCCACAGTCCTACAGCTCGTTGTTCCAACACAAATAACTCTTCCACCTGCTTTTTTTGCATCATTTATTTTTTTCGCTTCTTCTGACTCAATCAGATAAAATTCCGAATGCATATGATGGTCTAAAATATCATCCACTTTAACAGGACGAAAGGTTCCAAGCCCTACATGCAATGTTACTTTTGCAATTTGAACACCTTTTTTTTCTATTTCATCTAACAAGTCTTTCGTAAAATGAAGACCTGCTGTAGGGGCTGCTGCCGACCCATCGTGTTTTGCATAAACAGTTTGATATCTTGCCTTATCCTCAAGATGATGTGTGATATATGGAGGTAGCGGCATTTGACCTAATTCATCTAGCAATTCTTCAAATATTCCTTTATAGGAAAATTGAATCAAGCGATTTCCGTCCTCAATCACATCCACTATCCTACCTTTTAATAGTCCTTCACCAAATGTAATTTCCGTTCCAACTTTACACTTTTTCCCTGGTTTTACTAAAGTTTCCCAAATATCATTCTCTCTTCGCTTTAATAGTAATAGCTCTATTTTTGCTTCTGTTCCAGTTTTCACTCCAAATAATCGTGCTGGAATTACTTTTGTGTCATTTATGACTAAACAATCACCCTTTTTTAGGTAAGAAACAATATTTCGAAACACTTCATGCCTAATACCACCAGTTTTTTTATCTACAACCAATAACTTTGAAGAAGAACGATCTTCTAATGGATCTTGTGCGATCAATTCCTCTGGTAAATCAAAATAAAAATCTTTTACATTCATAATTAATTATCCTACTTTCTTATTTCCGCTCATACATAGAAAAAGTAGTAAAAGGAGCATGTAAGATTGCTTACTCGGCCAGATTTACTACTTTGTGTTCTTTTACTCTTGTGGTAATTCCATCTCTGTTTCTTCTGTACTTTGACTTTCCTCTAAATCAAGAATTTTCACCTCTAACTCTGCTGCTTCTGCTCCTTCTGCCCAAACAGGGGAGCCTGAATTTAAAATTCCATATACAGAACTGAGATGTTCATCTTCTAGTAAAGCATTTTTTAATGTATTATTGATAAATTTTGCTAGTGCTCTCACTTCTTCTGACTCATTGGATTTTTTTGCAAAATCCAATTCATTTTGACTCAACTCTTCCTGACTTTTCAAATAGTATTTTCCATCTTCATTTAGCTCCACAAACCCCCACATAATCATTGGAGCTAACGTTTCAACCGCTCGAAACCTAATGTCTGTAATGCCATAAACTAACCAACGGTTTTCATGATCGGTCTCTCTTACATAAGTAGTTACATTTTCGCATCCTTCCATGTATTTCGCATTAGCCCAAAGCTCTGTTCTCAGTTGTTCTAGTGCACCAATCTCCATTTCAGAAATTCCATATACTTGATTCATCAGCTCTGGATTTGCTGTAGCTCTTGCTTCAAAGTATCTCGTCATCAAATCTAAAATTCCCTCATTACTATTTTCTTTGAAATTCTCTGCCTCAAATGTATTATCTTCTACTGCTTCTTCTGTAACTGAGACTAATGTTTCTAACTGAGTTGGCTCCACAGATTCTATAATTACCTCTTCCTCTGTACCTAAATTATCTACAATCACAATTATGCACATAAGCACAACTACAATTGCTGGTATCAGAAACATTTTTATCATTTGCTTATGTTTCCCTTTATTTCGATTAAATCGCGCATGATCTTTAATATTCATCTCATCCTCCAATTAAACCTATTTCTGTTGCTTTTTCAACGTTTTTCGAAAAAAACAAATTGATTCTTACCAAGTTGTTTCGCCTCGTATAACGCTTGATCTGCTCGACTATTTAGCATTTGAAATTCTTCTCCCCATTCAGGAATCATGACAACACCAGCACTAACTCCAATGTTATCTAAATTTGTATCACGAATACGAATTTGTCTAATAACCTCAAAAATCTCAGTCAAAATTTCCTCTACATGCCGCTTCGCTTCTACACGATTTAGCAGAACAATAAATTCATCCCCTCCCATGCGGCCAAGTATATCTCCATTTCTCAATCCACTCTTTACCGCACTAACAAAATCTTGTAGGTAAATATCACCTGTTTGATGACCGTATGTATCATTGATTTCCTTAAAATTATCTACATCTATAATTATCAATGCATGATTCATTTTAATGTTCTTCTTTATTCTGATAATTTCTGTTATCTTTTCAAATGCAGTTGCTCTTGAATATGTTCTAGTCAAAGAATCAATCTCTACACTTGCTTGCAGACTCTTATTAAGGGTATTACTTTCTTCTAGCGCTCTTATTAGTTCGTTAGTCTCACGTTGTGCATAACAATATACCCCCGTAAAATACAAGGCAAATACCATTATAATTCCTAATCCAATCCACTGTTCGTTCCCTTCCATTTTTAAAATCGTAAAAACAAAAGCAATCGCCATAAGAGCCAAACCAACAAAGTATAACTTAGGATGCATCTGTGCTCTTTTTTCTAAAGAAAAACCTTCTATAATCTCTTCATTTGCTCCGCTATTATACACTTTCAATTTTTCTTTATTCTCTCTAGAAACAGAATTGAGCTCTTCCATTGACATCGGCTTGGAGAATAAATACCCTTGTGAATATTGAACCCCACTACTTAATAGGCGTTTTTGCATCGAAGGGGTTTCTACATACTCTGCAATCAGCTCTACATGCATTTGCTTTCCCATAAAGGAAATACTTTCTAAAATTTGATCATAGCTGTTATCCGTACCTAACAGTTGAGTTAAGGAGCCATTTATTTTAATAAAATCAATTTGTAAATTTCCAATTTCAATAAAATTAGAATAACCAGATCCAAAATCATCTACAGCAATTTTTATCCCATATTGTCTAATTCGATAAATAAATTTACGCAGTAATTCTATATCTTCAAATCGCTCAGATTCTACAAGTTCAAAAATAAAATGCCCTGGATGATTCATACTATCAAGTTTTTTAAATAACTGCTCCTGAAAACTTTTTGACGCAATATCTAATGCAGATATATTAACTGTAATAATCTCTTCACGATTTTCAAATAACGAAAGTGTTTTTAACACCATGGACTGACTTAACTCTAAATATAATTCATATTTTTTAGAAATATCCATAAAATCATTTGGAAACAAAATTTTTCCATTCTTATCTTGTAGCCTCATCAATGCTTCATAGCAGAAAAACAAATTTTTTCGATTATCATAAATTCCCTGAAAATATGGAATAATTCTATCTTCTCGAATTATTTCTCGAATCGTAGCAACCATTTCAAATTCATCTTGAAGATCGTTTTCTTCTGTCGTTTTTCTATCTAAAATATAAACCCGTTTCTTATCTAAATTATGCAATTCATGCTTTGAAAATTCTGCTAATTTCTCTATACTGGCACCTTCCATGGATAAGGTAATCGTATTGAAACTAATTGGATTATTCATAATCAAATTATACGCATTGCAATATGTATAGAGTTCTTTCCCTATTGCTAAAAATTCTTCTTCTTTAACCTTTTGTTCAATCGTAAAGTATATATTGGTAATATCATAACTAAAAAAGTCAAATGTGTAGTTCTCATAATTGTCTTTCAAATAGGTCAAAATATATTGAAAATTAGCTTGTACCATTTTCTTTACAACAGTTTCTCCTAGTTGTTGTACTTGATTTTCTATATCTAATGCACTGATAAAACAAACAAATTTTTCTTCTTGCAACGATTGTTTTTGTAGAAACTCTATAGATGATTTTAACCCTAACTTATTGTTTGTTGCCATTCGATCCTTTACATGATTTTCATATTGAATCAAACGCTCAAAGATTGTATTTTCCTCTTCTTTTACCAATGTTTGTTGCACAATATTAATCTGTTTAATCAACTCTGCATTATCATCAATAATCTCTTCGATTGAATCAAATGCCTCTAGATTCGGCTTGATATAGTGTTCTTTCTCTGCCAATGTAATTATGCTACATGCACCATTAAGGTACTGAACTTGCCCCTTACTTGTCCCTAATTCTCCTAGTAAAAATGCGCCTGATATATTTGTTCCTCGAAATGCATTCAATTCCCATTTCGATAAACTATTAGAAAATAATTTTCTAAATAAACAAGAAAAGCAAACTACAGACTCCACACTTATCGATTGTAGGTCGTGACAAACTTCTTGCCAATGTTCTGCACTTCGTAATGGACTTAAATATCCAACTCGAAACGTTTCCCCTTTTTCTATTTTATTAAAATATAGTTTCATACGATTTGTTTCTGCTTCGTATTGTAAAAATCGTGTTGCTGAATGGTATCCCTCTAAAACAAGCGGAAAGCGAAGCAGAATATCTGTTGCAACTGTATTATTCCAATCTGTATTTTCTTGAAAATCTCGTAGTCCTAATTCAGTATTAATCCAATCAATTGCTGGCACACCATCAATTTCGTCCACATAATCATCTTGCGCTTTTGTAATCTCATGAATACCACTAATAGCTGGATGTCCTACAACAACATTCTGGTAGGAAAGAACATGACCTTTGCTAATATAGGCAAGCAAAAACCCTTGTGTATCATACCCCGTTTCATCAAAAACAAATGTTTGAATCGTTCCGTCTTCTAGGAAGTAACCAACTGCCCCACCAGCAAATGCTACCTCTGGCATTCTTTCATCTAAGCTTTTTGCAATCTGATGAATATCAAACTCTAAATAACCAAAAAACAGTAGTCCCAGTGTTGGTTCAAAAGGCCGCTCTCCATCAACGATTCGATTGACAACATCCATTCCACTCATTCCCGCTGTGTGAACCATTTCTGTAAACACTTTACCATACTCAAATGTATGAAAAGAAAGTAATATATCATTTTCGTAAATTTCACCATCAAAAACTACTGCACAAACTGCACATCCAGATATTTTAGCCTGTGGTAATTGCTGTTTCACATACTGAGCTAGCTGCACGCATTCTTCTGTATTTTTGTTAGGAGCATAGATTGTTACAAGGCACTGTGATATCTCTTTTATATTATGAACACGAATAAACTGTTCTAAATTTAAATTATTGCTAAATATTGTATTATATGAATACATGATACTACCTTCCCATCTGATATAATGGCCTATACTATAGTTGGAGATATTATATCATGAATATAGATAAAAATCTAGTTGCCATTCTATGAAAACTATAGTACAATCTAATCGTCTGCCCTTGTAGCTCAGTGGATAGAGCGCTGCCCTCCGGAGGCGGGTGCGTAGGTTCGATTCCTATCAGGGGTATTATGAAAAAGGTCTGAGTTGATACAAATCATATCAACTCAGACCTTTTTCATTTAAATGCATATAAAAAATTATGCATTTGCTTTTTCTATAAGCTTCTTCGCTTCCTCTACTGAAATCATTTTCCCATAGGATACCACTTTACTATCAATTACCAAAGCTGGTGTTTGCATTACGCCGTATTTTGCAATTTCAACATTATCTCCAATATTTAGAACTTCATCGGTTATTCCTAGTTCAGATACTGCCTTTTTCACATTTTCAAATGTATCTGCACTCTTTTTACAACATGCACCTAATACAATATATTTTGATTTTGTAATATCACTAATTCCGCATTGTCCTCCACATGCACAAGTAGCTTCTACTTTTTGTCCACATCCACAACCTTCTTCTTTTTCACTTTTCTTTCCAAATCCAAATAGTCCCATTTTGACTCCTCCATCACATCAATTTTTTTTGATATAACAATTATAAGACGTTTTCTACCTTTTGTCAACTGTAAATGTTATCACTTGACAGTACCTATCTTTTTTATTAGTATTGTAATATGATACATGTAGGGATTCTTATATTTATGTGCTTTTAGAATCCTTAAAACATTTTAAGATTACAAAGAAAGGATTTTAATACCTATGAAAATTAAAATATATTCTGATTACGTTTGCCCTTTTTGTTATTTAGAGAAAGAAGCGCTCAAACAAGCCCTGAATGGTATGGAAGCTGAAATAGAATTTATCCCTTATGAACTTCGTCGACCTCCTATTGAACCCGTTGACCCGCTTCATGATGAAATGAGATTAAAACGCTTTGAAGAAGTAATAAAACCAGATGCCAACACACTTGGATTAGAAATGAACCTTCCAAACTTATCTCCACACCCTTATACTACACTTGCTTTCCAAGGTTTTTATTATGCCAAAAGCTATGGGAAGGATGCTGACTACAATACAAAAATTTTCCATACATTTTATGTAGATGAACAAGACATCGGCCAACAATCTGTAATCGAGTCAATTTTAATTGACCTTGAACTCTGTGTTGAAGAATTTAGAAACGTATTGAAAGAAAAAACATATATGCCAATTCTTGATGAATTATATCATAATAAAAAGGATTTACCGTTTAAAGGAATCCCTAGCATGTATGTCAACGACCGTTTTATAAATGGGTATCACAGCGTTGAAGACCTAAAGAAAATTATTTTTGATGAGGCAGTCATAGAGTCTCAAGGAATGTCTTGTGGAATTGATGGTTGCAAATAGAAATAAGGGTTACTTTTCACATTTCTTTTATTTCGGTATAATGTGGTATAAGACTATAGATTCTTATTAAAATAACGGAAGGAATTCTTATGAATTGGAATCAATATCCTTATCATGCACTTGATTATGCTTTAAAACAGCAGTTTGGTACAAAAGTCTACAAACTTGCTTTAGATGCAAATATGACATGCCCAAATCGAGATGGAACTCTAGATACTAGAGGATGTATCTTTTGTAGTAGCAATGGATCTGGTGATTTTGCTACTCGTTTTTGTGACTCCATTACTAACCAAATAACCTCTGCTGCTAAACGAATTGAAAAAAAAATAAAGACTGAAAATCCAGCATATATCGCTTATTTTCAATCTTTCACTAACACATATGCTCCAATTGATAGACTCCGTGCTATTTTTACAGAAGCGATTCAACACCCTAGTATTAAAGTATTATCCATCGCAACTAGACCTGACTGTATCTCGGATGAAGTTCTTCTGTTATTAGAAAACTTGAATCAAATAAAACCTGTATGGATTGAATTAGGACTTCAATCTAAATTTGATACAACAGCTGATTTTATTCGACGTGGCTATTATCTGCCTTGTTTTGAAGATACGGTATTTCGCCTTCGTGAAAAACATATCGATGTGATAACTCATGTTATCCTAGGTTTACCAGGGGAGGATCGAACAATGATGCTTGAAACCATTCGTTACCTCTCTTATATGCCCATTCAAGGCATTAAATTACAATTGCTACATATCTTAATGGATACTGATTTAGCTTTGTTGTGGAGACAAGGACAGGTTCCTGAACTTTCCTTAGAAACTTATGTTGACCTTGTATTAGATGCAATCGCAATACTTCCTCCTGAAATAGTTATCCACCGAATCACAGGGGATGGACCAAAAAACATATTGCTCGCACCCCTTTGGAGCGAAAATAAGCGCTTAGTCTTAAATTCCATAACTAAGCGCTTCAAGGAGCGAGACATATTTCAAGGTTGCCACTATCTCCCTCAGCAAAATTAAATTATACAATTCCTACAACAATTCCACCGTCAGCTGCATAGACGGTGGCAACACCTGCAGTTTCTGTTATAATAATTTCACGAAATGATGCTTTTGCTTCAAACTGCTTTTTTACAACTAAAGCACGATTTAAATTATTACAATGAGCAATTACAACTCTCTTTTTTTCTATATCTTTTAAATCATTTAATCCAAGATCACACATCTTATTCAGTGCTTTGCCAATTCCTCTTGCTTGATCTCTTTTTACAATTACACCCTTCTCAGCTCCCATAATCGGCTTGATATTTAATGTTGTTGCAAAAAATGCTTGAAGACCTGTCAATCTTCCATTCTTCCGAAGAATTTCCAGTGTATCTAACACAAATAAAGTTTTTTGCTCGTCTCGTAATTTTAAAATTTCAGCTGAAACTTCCTCAAATGATTTTCCCGACTCACAAAGTTCCTTAACATACATAGCCAAATTCAATTCCCCTGCAGAAGCAGATTCTGAATCAATTACTAGGATATTTTTCTTTCCAAACTCTTCTTCGTATAACTCTTTTCCCAACACTGCACTATTATACGTAGCACTTAAATGACTAGACAGTGTAATTACATAGATATCTTCTTCTTCACAATCATATGCACTTTTAAATGCTTCTGGAGAAGGGCATGCAGTTTTCGGGCAATTTGGAGATTTTGAAACCCATTCTAAAAACAATTTCTGATCAAATGTTTCATCATCTATCACAATATTTTCATCCACTTGCAATGTAAGGGGGATTACTTGAAATCTACTATCTTTTTTCTGTTCATCCGTAAGATCGACACAACTATCTCCAATAATTTTATAACTCATTGTTCCTCCTATTCTATACAGCACAAATGCTATAATACATAGTATTTAATACTACATATTATAGCATATTTAAAATTTTATACAATAGATTTGAACGATTACTTCGCCATTAATATCATAATTTCGTTGCTTCTAGCAATAAAACCTGTCATTCTTTCAGGAGTTAAGCTACCATGGCTTAATAATGCAAGATCATAAAGCTGCTCACAAACTTTTGTAGTAACTGCACCTTCTTCATGAGCAAGTACATACTGAACTAATTCATTATTCGTATTAAGAACTAGGGTATGTCCGCTACCACCAAACATTGATGGATCCATTCCTGGCATACTGTACATTTTCATCATATCTTGCATACGACGACTCTCTTCTGATACAGTTAGCATGGAAGATACTTGTGCATTCTTTAATTTTTCAACTTTAATATCTAGATGGTCATTTGCAAGTGCTTTTTTGAATATTGCATTTAATTTTTCAGCAGTTGCTTTAAAATCTTCATCATTTTCTTCAATCTCTTCTTTAAATGCTTTATCTAAATCTGCATCAATACGAAGTAGTTTTAAATTCTCATTTTTTTGTTCTAAGTGAGAAACAAATGGATTGTCAATATTATGTGATAGTATTACTGCATCAAGACCTTCTTCCTTAAACATATTGATGTATTGGCTTTGGTCTTTTTCATCTGTTACATAGAAAATTGTATTCTCATGCTTTTCTTTATTTGCTTCTAAGCAATCTGTTAAGCTTAAATATTTTCCTTCTAAATTTTTGAATAAGATATAATCATTCATTTTTTCAGCGAACTTTTCATCTCTTAAACAACCAAATTTGATAAATGGAGAAATATCATCCCAATACTTTTCATATTGCTCTCGATCTGTTTTGCACATACCAGATAGTTTATCTGCAACTTTTTTTGTAATATAGTCAGAGATTTTTTTCACAAATCCGTCATTTTGCAATGCACTTCTAGATACGTTTAATGGAAGATCTGGGCAATCAATCGCACCTTTTAGTAGCATTAAGAATTCAGGAATAACCTCTTTAATATTATCTGCGATAAATACTTGGCTATTATATAATTTGATTGTTCCTTCTAACGAATCATATTCTGTATTGATCTTAGGGAAGTATAAGATTCCTTTTAAGTTAAATGGATAATCCATATTTAAGTGAATCCAGAATAAAGGCTCTTTATAATCTGCAAAGACTTTACGATAAAATCCTTTGTAATCTTCATCACTACATTCATTTGGATGCTTGTTCCACAATGGATTGATGTCGTTTAATGCAACTGGTCTTGCCAAAATTTTGTAACGTTCTTTCGATGGCTCGATTTCTACGACTTCTTTTTCTCCATTCTCATTTTCTTTCTCTTCTGTCTTCGCTGGTTCAACAACTGTTTCAATAATTTTATCTCTATCTGTTAATTCTTCTTTATCAATTGTTTCATATTTTTCTTCTGCAGTTGCATTTTCTAAAAAGATTTCTGTAGGCATAAATGAGCAATACTTTTGTACTACTTCTTTTGCTCGATATTCGTTGCAAAATTCATAGCTATCTTCATTTAAGTATAATGTAATTGTTGTTCCTTGGGTTTCCTTTTCTCCATCTTTCATAGAAAATGTCAATCCACCTTCAGATTCCCAATATACAGCAGTTGATCCTTCTTTATAAGATTTTGTCTCAATCGTAACTTTATCAGATACCATAAATGCAGAATAGAAACCAAGACCAAAGTGTCCAATAATCTGCTCTTCATTTGCCTTATCTTTGTATTTATTCAAGAAATCCTGTGCTCCTGAAAAT
>CAYJKD010000019.1:4846-5146 GCA_964370595.1 uncultured Lachnospiraceae bacterium | reverse complement strand
CTTCTGGCTTTGTGTATTCACCCATAATACTTAATTTTTTTAATTTAGTAATAGAATGAGAGCCATTAGAAATTAACTCTCTATAAAAAATATCATGATCGGAATATAGCCATTTTTTTATGATTGGAAATATGTTTTCACTATTAATTGATAAATTACCTGTTTTATTACTCATGATTAGAACTCCTTTTCCTATTTATATAATTCGTATTTAGCCACTGATTCATTCGACTGCTAAACTCATGTGGTTATTCTACTACTAAAATCGAAAAATGTCAACAAAAATTAGCACTCATTATA
>CAYJKD010000019.1:0-4836 GCA_964370595.1 uncultured Lachnospiraceae bacterium | reverse complement strand
ATTATAATCGAGTGCTAACATCAGTTTTTTTATTCTTCTATAAATGTGATTTCTTGTTTCTTTAAAAATAATTTTACACTTTGATCCCATTCTAATTCTACTGTTTTATCCAACATAAATATTTCCAAAGAAGTACCACTAACACAATATAAATTACCTGAATCATATCGAAAACTCATATATAATCCAGTAATTTGCTCTGGCTTTATATTCAAATTTCGATTCTCAACTAATTGACATACTTGTTTCCGATTTAACTGCAATGTTATTTGAAAACTACCAGGGAGTTTTTTTCCTTTAATCAAAGAAAAGCAAATTGGTTTTAATATACTCCAAGAAGAATACTCTTCAATCGTATCATTTTCAATCTCTTCGGAAGTATAATAACCCTTTTTGATATGTCCATCAATGGAAAATGTATTATACGTAGTAATACTGACTTCTCGAACTAAAAACTGATCAAAATCCTTATCCACAAATAATTTTGCTGTTAATTGTTTTACATCTTCTATCTTTAATGCTACCACGTTTTCCCCCACTTTATGGATTCATAAACTCATAATACATAGAAAATAATTGTGTGTTATGAAATTCACTTTTAGAATCAATATTAATTTCACCCCATAGTTCTTCTTGAGAATCTATAGGATTTTCTTGTAAAAAGAGTTGATATTCTTGTCTAAACACTTGCTCTTTTCGTTGTATTGCCAATCGCTCTTTTCTCTCTAAGGTAGCATCTTCATCATAATCATTAATACATTTGATAATATAATATTCCTGATCCACCTGAATCACGGAGCTAATTTCTCCATCTTTCAATTCAAATGCGACTGCTTCAAATGACTCTTCAAATTCGCCTTTTCCTATTTCTATATTACCGATTTCGCCTTGTGAATTTTCAAGTGCAATTTGAGAAAATTCCACTTCTCCTCCTTGCAAGAGATTCAAAATTTCCTCTGCTTTTGATAAGTCATCTACTCGGATTTGTTCTACAATCATTACACGAGCTTCCTCATCACTGATTTCTAAATTTATATCTTTTGTAATTTCATTAACCGTTTTTTCTGCTATATAATATTGTTCATACAGCTGAAGTACATCTTCTTGTTCCAATCCGAGTTCTGCGATTTCAACTTCTGATAAAGAATCAAAATAAGTTCTAGCAAGTATTTGCAATTGTTCTTCTTCTTCCGATGTCAATTCCAATTCTAAATGAATTGCAAATTGATTAATTCCCTTTATATCCTTAAAAAACACTTTCACTTCATCTAATAAAAATTCAGAGAATTTCTTTCCCTCGCTTATCGTTGCACTCATGATTTCTTCGCCGTAACGGTCTCGATATTCAATGGCTTGTGTTTGAGCTACTAATAATATCTGTTCTTTCGTAAATGGCTCTACAATAGGACTTTCTGTAAAGATTGGCATTTCTTGCCTACATCCAGTAAGCATACCAATCAAGATTCCTGTCATACTAATTTTTTTTAATAATCTAATAATATTCATTTCACTATTCCTGTAAATCTTTCTAAATATGCCAATATTTTAGAGGAGGGTTTTTAAAATTTTCAAAACTCCATCTCGATTACATGTATCTGTTTGAAATCGAGCTACATTCTTTATCTCTGCTCTTGCATTTCCAACTGCAAAGCTATAATACGCTTGCTGCATCATTTCTATATCATTTAATTGATCACCAAATACCATTGTTTCTTCTTTTTTTATATCAAGACTCTCTTGTAATAATTTTACAGCACCACCTTTATTAATTCCAGGTGCCATCATATCTAACCACATCTCTCCAGCAACAGCAACTTTTAATACTTCATTATACTTTGCTTGAATATCTTTTGTTACAGCCTCAACACCTTTTTCTTTGTAAGCCGTCACCTTAATCCATTCATCTCTAACCTTAGACAAATCATCCACTATTTCAAGATTATACTTATAGCCATCTCGCATCCACTTAATAAGTTTTTCATTTGACTTATCCAAATATACCACTTCTTTTCCACTAAGCATAATATCTAATCCAGCTGCCTTAATATCCTTTATTACTTCTGTTACTAAATGTGGTTCTATGGTGTGTAGAAATAGGGCACGGTCATGACATCCAATTCTTGCCCCATTGTCTGAAATATGAAAAATTTGATCTTTTATTGGTAAAAATGCATTTTTAATACTATTACATTGTCTACCTGAGGCTGCTGCAAAATGGATTCCCTTGTTTTTTAGTTGTAGGATAACATCAAATAATTCGGGATTAATCTGATTTCCTCCATC
The DNA here is from genome assembly GCA_964370595.1 of uncultured Lachnospiraceae bacterium. Taxonomy (GTDB): domain Bacteria; phylum Bacillota; class Clostridia; order Lachnospirales; family Lachnospiraceae; genus Brotaphodocola. Next base: position 2,553 of record CAYJKD010000019.1, on the reverse strand, counting down.
TTCTAACAAAGTTCCATCAATATCTGATACGATTAGTTTTATCATTTCTTTGCTCCTATTGTAATTTAAATCTATATATGGTTTCTGTCACTTTTTCTTCTAACGCAGACAGCACTGGCTTATCAAATCCTTTTTGATTAATTGCATTAGGAAAATATTGTGTTTCTAAGCAGAATCCATTTCTTTTTTCATAAATCACACCACTTTTACCTATTTCATGATTAATAAAATTTCCTGCATAAAACTGTACCCCTGGTAAATCTGATTCAACTTCCATTGTGATTCCTGTTTCCTCACAACTAACGCAAGCAACCGATTTTAAACTTCCATCATAGTTATCAATAACAAAATTGTGATCATATCCACCTGCAAAATTCAGTTGCTCAAAATCAGCATCTATTCCATCTCCAATTTTTTTACTAGTTAAAAAATCCATTGGAGTTCCAGATACAGATATAATTTCTCCTGTAGGAATTGATGCAGAATCTTTAACTGGTGTAAATGCACTTGCAAACAATTTCACATCATGTGCTTCTACACTACCACTATCATGACCACCTAAGTTAAAGTAACTGTGGTTTGTTACATTAAAAATTGTATTTTTATCTGAGTTCCCTTGATAATTAATTCTGATTTCATTGTTTTCAGTCAACTGATATGTTACACACAGCGTTAAATTTCCTGGAAATCCTTGATCTCCATCTGGGCTATTTAATGTAAACTTCACTACATTTTCATCTTTTTGTTCCATATCCCAAAGTCTGATTTGATATCCATTTGGTCCACTATGAAGATTGTTATTTCGTTCGTTTACAATCATTTGATACTCATTCCCGTCGAGAGAAAATGTTGCGTTTTCTATACGATTTGCACTTCTTCCTACTGTCGCTCCAAAATAGGTATTCGTATTTTTTTCATATTCTTGTAACGTTTCGTATCCAAGTACTAAATCTCTTTTCTCTCCATTTTTATCTGATAAAATCACCTTTACTAGCGTTGCTCCCATATCAGTTAAGGTTATTTCCATACCATTTTTATTATTCAGAGTTACCAAATGTGCTTCTTGATTGTCCTTTGTGATTCCAAATGTCGAAATTCTCATCTGTGTCTCCTTTTATGATTCATTATTTTTATCTCTAGGGTATAGCATACTAAATTTGTTGCTGTTTGTAAACAGCTGCCTCTAGGAGTTTTTTGTAATATCCATTATTTTTTATTAATTCATTGTGATTTCCACTTTCTACAATTTTACCATCTTCTACCACTAATATGATATCGGCATGCTCTATCGTAGAAAGACGATGTGCAATAACAAATGCCGTACGATCTTTTAATAACTTTCTTGTTGCCTCTTGGATTAGATGCTCTGTTTTTGTATCAATAGAAGATGTTGCTTCATCTAACACTAATATTTGAGGATTTGCAATGATTGCACGTGCAAAAGAGATTAACTGCTTTTCTCCTGTAGATAATTTATCTCCCCCTTCTCCTACATCGCCTTCGTAGCCACCTTGAATCTTTGCAACAACCTTATCTGCACAGACAGACTTTGCAGCCTGTTGAATTTCAGTTTCTGTAGCATCTAGTTTACCATATCGGATATTATCACTAACGCTTCCTGAGAATAAATGTGGTGTCTGTAACACATATCCTATATTGGATTGTAGCCAAAGTTGAGAGCGCTCTCTATAATCTATCCCATCAATTAATATCACTCCTTTATTGGGTTCAAAAAAACGGCATGCAAGGTTCACTAATGTACTTTTTCCAGCTCCAGTTTCTCCTACAATTGCTATTGTAGTTCCTTTTGGGATTTTTAGATTGAAGTGATCTAATATATCTTCCTCTCCATCTGGATAACGAAATGTTACATCTACAAACTCGATTTCTCCATGAAGTTTTTCCCAATTTTCTGGTTTTCCAATAAAGTTATCCCCATATTTTTCCTCTATTTCTTTACGATCAACAACATTTGGGGACATTTCCAACAATGTTGTTACACGCTCGATATTGGCTTGGGATGAAATAATTTCAGCTATAATTCGTGCAATTTGCTGAATTGGTTCAAATATTCCAGTCGCATAAGAAATAAAAGCAGACAATGTTCCGATTTGAATTACTTGATCCATTGCAAGAAAACCACCTTGATATAGTACAAGTGCAACTGAAATCGATGAAAAAACACCTACCAAAGGAATAAAAATTCCATTTAAAACCGCTGCTCGCATTGTTGCTCGATACATCTTTCCTGTAATCTGTTGAAATGCTCTATGATTACGTTCTTCCATACCCAAGGTTTTCGAAGTTTTTGTACCCAAAATCCCTTCATTATATCCATTGGATATTTCAGAATTTACTTTTCGCACTTCTCGGTTATAATTTAAAATCTTCTTTTGAAATATCATTGTACTAATCGCGATAAATGGAACAACTGTTATAACAATAAGAGCTAAGTACGTATTTAGAAATAACATAACAATAAACACACCCACAACATATGTAAATGCCCATAACAAGTCAACAATACTCCAAGTAAACATCGTAGCAATCCGT
>CAYJKD010000018.1:0-20468 GCA_964370595.1 uncultured Lachnospiraceae bacterium | reverse complement strand
TAGCGGTTGCAGAAGCACCTAAACTAATGTTCATAATTTCGCCAATTGCATCTATTTCTATCTCGTTAAATTTCATAGGCGCCATAACGTTTCTCCTTTGCTGCAACTAAACAGTTACATTTTTTCATACATTTTTTCGATATTATCTACCGACCTCTAACCCTTTTATCGCCATCTGCTTCATAATGTTAAATGCTGTTACATTTGCTTCATAGGAACGGGATGCTGACATAGCATCTACCGTTTCTTTCATGGCATCGACATTCGGCATCTCTACATATCCAGATGGGTCTGCATCTGGATGCGCTGGGTCATAGACATATTCCATAGGAGTCATCTGATCTTCAACAATTTCACTGACCATTACACCGCCAGGTCCATATCCACCATTTGCAGTTGTCTCTAAAACTTCTTGGAACACCACATTCTTTTTCACATAGGCTCCGCCTGTTTCTGTTCTTGTTGTTTCTCGGTTTGCAATATTTTCTGATATAATATCCATACGCATGCGCTGGGCTGTCATACCCGATGCACTGATATCTAATGATTTAAGAAAGCTCATAGGGTTACCTCCTTATCCAACAATACTTGTAACTGTTTTTATAATTCTTTCTGGTTTAAATGGCTTTACAATAAAATCTTTTGCTCCAGCTTTAATGGCATCAACTACCATCGCCTCTTGACCCATTGCAGAACACATAACAATATTTGCATTTGGATGCTTTCCTTTGATTGTTTTTAATGCCTCTAGTCCATCCATATTTGGCATTGTAATATCCATAATTACAAGATCTGGCATAATTTCATCATATTTTTGTACCGCTTCTAATCCATCCCCTGCTTCATAAAGATCTGTGTAACCATTTTGACTCAATGTATTTTTTACCATCATTCTCATAAATGCTGCATCGTCTACACATAATATCTTTGCCATCTCAATATCCTCCAATTTTCTTTCAATTATGTTTTATTCGTTAATTATTTCTACTTTTAAATCTGTTTCTGCGGATAGCACTGCTGGCATCTCCTCTTGTTCTTGGTGTATCAGTCTGTTAACATCTGTAATAAGAACAGATACATTCTTCTGATGTTGTCCTAACTTACCGCTAAACCATGTATTTCCTTTTACACAAATATCTATTTCTTCATCTTTTTGTTTATTTAGATTGATAACATCTCCAGGTTGTAAATTATAGATGTCTTGTAAATCTAATGTTACCCTCGCCAATCTCGCATCTAAATTCAAAGAAGAATTTTTAATATAATGGAATATGTCATTTGATGATTCTGCTACTGTAGCGTTATTATCCCATTCCCAATCTGCTGCTTTATCTAGAATAATAAAGATATCACTTAGAAGATTTGCTGGAAAACATATGCTTAGCATTCCGCTTACTCCCTCTAAATGAACATTTGCTGTAATAATAACAACGGTTTCATCCAATCCGATGGATTGTAGTAGCGCTGAGCTAAATTCCATATGGGTGAATTTAAAATCTAATGCAATATAACTAGACCAAGATTCTGTTAATCCGTCTACAAAGTGCTTTACAATTTTTTCATATAAAACTTTTTCTAGATCTGTATACATATACCCTATGGGTATATTGTCTATAACTTCATCTCCGCCTAATTGACGATCCATATAATTAGCCATAATCACTGGTGAAAAGTGCATTAAAATCGGCTTGTTTTTTGCTTGTTCTGGAAGCTCAACATTGATTGCAGCCAAAACATCATTATCAACTAATGCATTGCTAAATTCATAATAACGCTGTTCTTCTATAGCTAATATCTCTGCACTACTAGGTAGACGTAAGATATTACCAATCTGACCAATGGTAAAACTAGCGTATTTTTCAAATACATCATTTAATATTCTTAATTTATCTTTTGTAAATTTTTTGGGACTATAAAAATCATATTTTCGAAACTCTTTTTCTTGAGAATCGGATTGAATATTTTCTGTAATATCTGCATCTGCATTCTCTGCTACCATATTAAACAAAGCATCGATTTGACTCTGCATCAACACATCTGCCATTAACTGCACCTCCTCTCTACAATGTCTCTACTGAGTTTGCGACTCATTTGTAGTTGCTTCTGCTGTTCCTGTTTCTGCTGACTCTATCGGTTCTCCACTTGTTTCTGCTTCTGTAGAACCTTGATCACTTGTTGTATCTGATTCTTGTGTTTGGTTCACTGGAGCATCTGGATAAATTTCTTGATAATATTCTTCTAATGTCTTAATAATTGCATCATGCTTTGTAACTAAAATTTCAACGCGCCGATTTGCAGATCTTCCTTCTTCTGTAGCGTTATCTGCAATTGGAAGATATTCTCCATATCCAATGGATAACATCTTGCTTGGATCAAATACATTCTTTTCTTGCATTTGAACAAGTACTGCTGTTGCTCGATTAGATGATAAAAATCTATCATTGGAAACATTAACATTATCTCCACTAACTTTTGCAGTATGACCTAGTACTTCAATTCCATCGATTTCATCTGCATGAACGGCTAAAACTTCTACTAATTGATCAATCAGCACCACTGCATCAGGTCGAATAATATAACTGTTTGGGGAAAAGATTACATTGTCTTGAAACGTAATAAATGCATATCCTTCTCCTGCATCCACCTGAACAGATTCTGCTAAATCACTATTTTCTATCGCTTCCTTTAAGCTTTGATATAATTCATCAAAGGAACCTTCTGGATCAGGATTTTCTGTGTTTTGTTGCTCTCCCAGCGTATTTCCCATTCCCCCAACATCACCTTCTGTTGCATTTGGGTTTAAGCTACGCACGAGATTTGTCCACTTTCCTTGATCCACTGCTGATATGGCATACAAAAGTACAAAGAAGCAAAGAAGCAAAGTTACTAAATCGCCATAGGTATCCATCCAGTTTCCACCGGCTTCTTGTTTATTCTTATTTCTTTTCATTATACAACTTTCCTCTTCTCATATCAATAGTATGACACTTCCAATGTTTTATGCATCACCTTTTTTGCCTTTTTTACCGCCGCCATCTTCTCCACGACTCTTTTCTTTTAAGAATGCAAGAAGCTTTTCACTAACAAATTTAGGGTTATCTCCTTGTAAAATCGATAAAGAACCTTCTATAATAATTGACTTATACAAAAACTCTTCTGAATTTCGAATGGATAACTTTTTTGCCGTATTCGAAAAAAATACATTGGCAAATACAGTACCATATAGTGTTGTAACCATGGCAACTGCCATGTTTGCTCCAAGAGAATCACTGGCTCCTGAAGATAGGTCTAATCCTTTTAACATGTTAATCAAACCAATTAGAGTTCCAACCATACCAAAGGCTGGTGCAACGGCTGCACCTTTTTCATAGATACCAATTCCTAGTTCATGTCGCTCCATGAGATTATCAAGCTCCATCTCAAGACGTGCTCTTACATCCGATGGCTCATGTGCATCTACTACTAACATGAGTGCACTTTTGAAAAAAGGATCATCGATTTCATTGGCTTTTTGCTCCAACGAAAGCAAACCATTTCGTCTCGCAAGTGTTGCCATTTCTACTAACTGTTCAATTACACCCTTATTGTCAAACTTCTTTCCTCGTATCACAAGTAATATGTGCTTTGGAACATCCTTTAGTATGGAAAAAGGAAAGGATGCAATAATCGCTCCTACTGAACCTCCTAGTACGATCGCCAAACTTGGCGGATCCCAGAAGTTTAAAATATTTCCACTACTTACCATACCCCATACGATAAAGCCTAAGGATACCAATAATCCAATAATCGTTGATAAATCCATATTTTCCTCCATCCGACTTCTAAAATTTCTAGTAACTCATAGAAGTAACTTCTATCATTTTTACTTTTATTCTATCTTTAACAGGAGTTTTCTCCTTAATTGTTTTCATATTCATCTTTTCGAATAACATCAACTTCCTTACAGCGTTGACGGAATTTTATTTCTTCTTCAATGATTTGCTCAATGGTTTCTTTTACTAAAAGATATTCTTGATTCATCATCACAACCTTTGTCTCGGGTATCTGATCTACATATTCAATCTGTCTAGAGTTGACGAGAATCGGTTTTCCATTCAATCTTGTTAATTTTAACATATGCAGTTCCCCTTTTCTTTTATACCCCCTCTAGAGCCTATGCTCTAGAGGAGTATTAACATAGTTTCATTTATCGTTTGATATTTACAAGCTCTTGTAGCATTTCATCACTTACTGTAATGATTCTTGTATTCGCCTGAAATCCTCTCTGGGTAATGATCATATTAGAAAATTCATTGGCGATATCCACATTCGATGATTCCAAATGTCCTGCAACAAGCTTTCCTGCTGCATTTCCTGTTTGAATAATCGTAGTATCTCCTGATGCATCTGTTGTGCTATAGTATGGTCCTTGTTCTTTTGTTAAACCATTGGCATTTGGTACGGTTACAAGGCTGACTACACCAAGCAAAAATGTTTTCCCACTAATCTCGTCTACACCATAAATCTTTCCATCTGCACCTAGGCTGGTTGATGTAATATTCATTGTTTTCTCATTTGTTCCATCTGACCACTCCGTTGGTATTTTGATTGGAGCTAGTGTACTCACAGCAGTGCCTAATGTATAGGAACCTGTCGTTTCATCAAATGTATATCCTACTACATCTGGTCCTCCATATTCCTTTGTAACAACTCCTGTAGTTGCATCTGTCGTTTCTGTAACTGATGATTCTGCTGTTACTCCACCATCTACATTATGCCCGTATACATAATTACCATTTGCATCTACTAAATAACCATTTTTAATTGTAAATTCACCATTACGAGTTAGTAGCAAATCATCTGGACTCATTGCTCCACCTGCTGCATCATAAATTGGTCCTACTGCAAAAAAAGCAACTCCATCAATCATTGCATCCAGACCTTTTCCTGTGTAAAGCTGGGTTCCTCCAGTAAAGTTAGCTGAGATAGCACTTACTACGGAACCATAACCAACCAAAGAAGGGTTAATGGCACCAAGGCCTCCATTACTCGTACTTCCACCTGATGGTGCTACTAATGTTGAGTATAATGATTCCTTAAATGTTGCATCCATGGTTTTATAAGCGACTGTATTAACGTTTGCAATATTATTACCGATAACATCCATTCTTGACTGGTGTGCCTTTAAACCTGCAACACCTGAGTTCATTGACTTAATCATTCTAATTATCCTCCATTTAAGACGCTGTAATTTTGATTTTATCATTCGGACAAAATCATCTGCCTCCATAAAGGTCCAGCACTACATAATTACAGCACTATCAATATTCGTAAATATATTATCTTTCATTTCCTCTTTTGACATGGTGGTTACCACCGTATTATTGGGAATATTCACAACAAATGCGCCCTGTTGTCCAATAACAACAACATCCTTAGCTCCTTTTGTCCTCGCTTTTTCCACTGCTTCTTTTAGTCCATCTAGAACTGTTTGTGAAACATCAATATTTCGCTGGGTTATTCTTTGACTAGCATGTTTGGAAAATCGCAAGTCTTGTGTCGGAGTCTGATTGGCATATTGTTCTTTTAGAAGTCGTTCAAATACTAATTCTTGGCCTTCTATCTTCCTCGTATTATGAGTTGGATTTTGCCTGTTTTGTATTTGATTACTAGCTTCTAGTTGCCTCAACGAATCAATATTCATCTATCATCGGCTCCTTCCTTAAACGAATTACCTTTACTTTATAAAACTATGGTTCTTGACTTTCTTCTGTTTGATCTACTTCTGTTTCTTCCTCTGTATCATCATCAATGGTTGTATCATCTTCTGTAGAATCTTCTACGGTTGCATTTTCATCTGTAGTTCCATCTACCGTTAGGTCATCTTCCGACTCTTCTTCCACTTCAGCTTCTGGAATCGTTCCAACTTCCATCACATTTCCTAATCCGTAACCCTTGGTGTCTCCTTCGATATAAATCTGCATATCAAACAAATCAATTCCAACCACTTTCCCTGTTTTTGTTGTCAACTCGCCTGTCACTTCATCTGCCTCGGCAACGGTAACGGTTTGCCCTACCATTCCAAGTGCATATTGTGTCATAGAGTATTCAGTAAATGTATTCATTGACTCAACCGTTGCCATAGAAGTAAGCTGTTGCATCATCTCTGAGTTACTCATAGGATTGGAAATATCTTGATTCTGCATCTGCACAGATAGTAAAAGCATAAAATCATCCATATCTAATGCGGAATTCGGGTTATTCACATATGAATTTTGAGGAGCTGTTGTTACACTTGATATACTACTTACACTCATAAGTTCTCCTTACTAAATGGATTGTAGCTGTTCATCTAACCCAATTCGAAGTTGTTGCAAGAAATCATCTGCTTCTTGTTGTCTTCGATTTTCTTGTTGTCTTTCTTTATTTGGGTTATCTTTATTAGCACTGCCATCTTCTTGATAATATCCTGTTGTATCTTCTTTTACATGAACTTGTACGGTACTATTTGTATTTTGCTCAATCATTTGAGCGATGTTTCCTAGTTTATCACTTAGTAATGCTTTTGTACTTGCATTATCACAATCAAACATAATCTGCATTCCAGACTCTCCTATTGTGATAGAAACTGCTATTTTCCCCAGTCGTTCTGGATTCAATTGCATAATAAACTCTTGTTGTCCAGCATCTACACTTTTTGTAATGGATTCCGCAATTTGATTAATCATAGATTGATCTACTTGACGAAATGGTTCTGCCACTTTAATTTGGATGATTTTTGTTCCTCCATCTTCGCCTTGAACCAACATAGTTGGGTTATACAATTCTCCCTCAATATCTCCCATGGTTTCTTGTCCACTTAACGAGTCAGTTCCTAATCCTTTTCCTTGCAATTCTGGTAAAGTATTATTATTCGTAGAAAGCCCTTCTGTTGCTGGTTGTACTTGTGTTTTCAATGTCTCTTGATTTTGTATCAGTTGCTTCATCTCTTGTTCTAAAGATTTGCTTGCTAGTTCACTTGGTATAATAACCTTGCTACTTCCTTGCTCTTGTGATGCAATGTGATTCATAATCATATTGGTAACACTTGACTCTGTATTCACATTTCCTTGAGCACCATGTGTCATGCTTTGGGATTCATTGCCCTCTACCAAAATTGCTTTTAGCTCTTGTGCAATTCCCATATCGGTAGCCACTGCTTTTGCTAAGGATTCTGCTGGGGTTTCTGTAAGATCAGCTAGTATTGGTACTTCTTGTGTTAAGTCAAGTATTATTGGTTGTGTAGACGTTTCAGGTGTTACAAATTGCTCTCCTAACTCTATCCGTTCTTCCAGTTTGGATTTTGCATCTTGATCCAAGGTTGTAGGCTTTCCTTTTGGATCATACGTAGTTGTTTCAGCTTCTTTCGTTGCATCCTCTAATGCTTTTGAAAATCCATCTTGATCGGTTCCTGATTGATAAACGTCATAATTAGAGTTTTGCGCCATGCCATTTACTAACATTTGTTGCATTGTTGCATTTAATGTATTCATCTCCGCTTCACCTCCTCTCGTATCACACCACTGTATAGAATATCACATTTATGTTATTTTTGAAAAGTTTTTATTAAATTTTTATAAATAATTTTATTTATTTTTTTCACGCCACTGAACAACAATATCATCTCCGTGATTAAGCGTTGTTAAATATTGCGCAACTGCACCATTTACTTTTAACTCTACAAAACCTTTTGGATCTTTATAATCAATACCTGAATGTTCAAGCATATCTAACATCTGATATGGTGTTTTATCCTCTTTTTCCTTCATTTCAATTGCTTCTCCATTAAGATAAAACGAAAGATATTTAGGATTTTCTGTACTACCCTCTTTTTTCTGATAGCGTATGCGATCTCCGTGTTTGACCATTGCTTGTGCAAGTACTGGTGCATCATTGACCCAAATCTTCCACTGATCAGAAAGTTCTATTTCATATTCGCGTTTTACTAGCTCTTTCAAAGAAATATCTTTCTCTTTTCCATCTTTTGCAGGAACAAATGTTATCACATCACCTGCCTTAACCATGGTAGAAACCTGTGCTTCTGCATCATTGATCTTAACTACTGCAGGTTCTGCATATTCTCCTGGTATCACATGTTTCTTTCCATTGATTTCAATAATAATTCTTTGTGCAGATCGACTAATCATATCCCGATAAGTATAGCCATTCATCAATAAGATATCTCGTACAGATAGTGCACCACTTCGGAACAATTTTGCTCGTTTTCCATTTAAATTAATATAAAAGCTATCATGAATTAAATTTAATCCTGCAGAAACTGCAATCCCAATTGGAGTCGAATACTCTGGATCTTTTAGTTGATATTCTGGAAATTCTGCATAGGTTTCAAAATTATTTCCTCCAATTGCAACCCGTCTTTCTTCCATCTGTAATCGCTCTGATATCTGCTTTGTCAATCCTTCTAACTTACTTCCACCACCTACTAAAAATACTGCAGAAGGCGATTGACCATTGATTTCTAATATACGTTCCGATACTTGCTCACATAAGTGATCAATTGTTGGTTTGATAATCCTTCTTATCTCGTCTACTGTAATTGTATGTTCAAACCCTAAAACATCTAGATAGTTTAAATCTTCATTCACTTCTAATTGAAATTTCATCTGTTCTGCAGTTTGAAAATCAACTAGACATTCTTTCATAATTACTTCTGTGATTTCATCTCCTGCTACCGTTGCCATGGTATATCCAAAAATCCCACCTTCTTTTGCGCAAGCAATATCTGAGGTTCCTGCTCCAATATCAACTAAAACAAGATTTAGTAAGCGAATTTTTTCTGGTATTGCAGCATTCATAGAGGCAATTGGCTCAAGTGTCATTCCTGCAACTTCCAATCCGCATCCTTGCATCGTAGCATATAAGCTATCTACAACCTCTCCAGGGAGGAAGGTTGCTATCATATCTGCTGCTATGGTTTTTCCTTTATGCCCTCTTAAATTGTTCATTGGATAATGATCTAAATAATAACGGATTACACTATATCCAACCATATAAAACACACTGGATTCTTCCTTACTTAGATTTTGGCTGAATTCATCCTCTGCTTTTGTCAAAGCACCATTTTCCAATCGACTTAAAAGTTCTTCTGAAATCACTTGTCGATCATCTAATTCCAGTTCAAAAGAAATTTTTTGAGTTCGCAAAGACCTTCCTGCTGCTGCAACATAAACATACTTAAGCGGATGTCCTACCTTCGCTTCTAACTTCGCCTTTACGATACCTGCTACTTTAGATACTTGATCAATATCTTCAATTTGTCCGTCTAACATGGCACGTTTCTCATGTTCTTGTTTTTCAACTGCAACAATGTGAACTTTTTCTTCCTTTACATATCCTACAATTCCTATAATACTTCGTGTACCAATGTCCATGGCAAAAACATAGTTTTCTTCTACATTATTTGCTGTCATAAAGTCTCCTCCTGGCATTTCGTCACGGTTCCATCACACGCCTACTCATTACAAACTCTTCAATCTGTTTTTCCTGATCTTTTTGAACTTCTTTTTGGTAGCTTTGGAATCGTTTTTCTCGTAACTTTTCTATCGTTGTACTCGACTGACTCGCCTCTAATACTTGGAGCCTTTTTAATTCTTGTTTTTTTAACAAAATTGCCAGTACATCATTTTCTTTTCTTATCTTATAAGAAAGTAGGTCAATATAATTGTGAAATGATCGGATTTCATGTACAGAAATTCCTTTTTTTTCTGCATCCTTTAGTGAGTTTCCAACTCCCACATATTCATTTTTCAGATTTTCAATTACTTGCTTTTGTGCTCGTACTTCTTCATTAATCTGTCCGTATTCGTATTGAAGATTCTCTAGTATTTGATGTTTATAGTCCAGTACTGTTTCTAGCGAAAAAGAGAATTTCTTCATTCGATTATTCCTCCGTTATCACAATTCCTATCTTACATTATCAATGCTCTCATCTGTTCAATTGTCGCCTCGAATGCAGTAGACTCTTCTGTCCCTTGTATTAAAAACTCGTTAATCGCATCGATTTTACTAACAGCGCGGTCTAGCTTTTCATTTGTCCCAGGTTTATATGCTCCTATGGAAATCAAATCTTCATTTTTCTCATAAATACTTATGATTTCCCTAAGCTTCATAGCAATATCTGAATGCTCTGAATCTGCAATCGCAGGCATCAGACGGGAAATACTGGCATTTACATCGATTGCAGGAAAATGCCCTGCAACTGCTAGTTTTCTAGATAAGATAATATGTCCATCTAAAATACCTCTTACGGTATCCGAAATAGGCTCATTGGTATCATCTCCCTCTACAAGAACCGTATAGATTCCTGTAATAGAGCCTTTTTTAAAATTACCACTGCGCTCAAGAAGTTTTGGAAACTCTGCAAAAATTGATGGTGTATATCCTCTTGCAACGGGTGGTTCCCCTATGGCTAGACCAATTTCTCGTTGTGCCATAGCAAATCGTGTTAAAGAATCCATCATTAACAACACGTCAAGCCCTTGATCTCGAAAATATTCTGCAATGGTACTAGCAACCATTGGACATTTCATACGAAGCATTGCTGGTTGATCGGAAGTCGCCACAACAATCACTGATTTTTCAAGTCCTTCTGGTCCTAATTCTTTTTCCACAAACTCTAGCACCTCTCGACCACGCTCTCCTACAAGCGCAATCACATTGATATCTGCTTTTACATTTTTTGCAATCATTCCAAGAAGTGTACTTTTTCCAACTCCACTCCCTGCAAAAATCCCAACTCTCTGTCCTCTTCCGATTGTCAGCAATCCATCAATCGGTTTAATTCCAAATTCCATTTTATCTAGAATCCTTGGACGATCCAGAGGATTCGTCTTTGGAGTTTCTACTGTGTAATATTGAGGGTTTTTAAATGGAGCTCCTGACATAGGATTTCCAAGTGCATCGATTACTCGCCCTTTTAAAAAATCACCAACTGGAATTTTCAGTCGAGCTTTTGTATTTCTTACAAAGCTTCCTGACGTAATTCCTCCTGTGTTTTCATAGGCCATCAACTGTACTTTTCCTTCTTTAAATCCTACGACTTCAGCTGGAATCTGCCTATTTTCTCCCTCATCGTAAATCATAACCAAATCACCAATACTTGCAGTTCCTCCAGAGGCCTCCATGGTCAGTCCAACAACATTTTCAATTTTCCCAATATGGCTAACGGTATCCGCTTTCACAATTGCATTCTGTAATTGTTTTATCATGTCTTCCTCCAGGCAGTTCTTTATGCTTGCGTCGAATTAATAATATTTTTAATATTATCCATTTGTGTATTAATACTCGCATCAATTACTTCTTTTGGTAATTCAATAATACAAAGACCTTGTTCTTGTGTATCCACAGGAATAATTTTTATGTTATCTGACACATTGGATAATGAAGATAAAAATTTGGTATCTCCCTCCAACATAATCTCTGTATCTAATTTCGATATATATATTTTAGCCCATTGAGCTTTTGTTAATTTCTCTGTAGCTGATAGAATCATCTTTTTAATAATATCACTACTTGTTTGGAGACTCACTCGAATTACTTTTTCTGCTACAGAAAGTGCTACATCTTTCAGGTCTTCGATATATTGATCTAGTAATTCTTTTTTTACAACCTCAATTTCCAAAAGAGATGCTTCTAGTTCTTCTTGCAATCGGAGTTTTTCGCTTGCAATCTGAGTTAAATATTCATTATATCCCTCTTTTTTTCCTGCTTCCACTCCAAGGATATGGCCTTCGTCATATCCTTTTCTCCTAGCTTCTTCTCGGATTTGATCTGCACCATTACGTGCAATTGATAATATCTCTTTTGCTTTGTGTATCGCTTGTTTTAAATGCTCATCATCTGTATTTTCTTCTTCATTGGCTTCTACACCATCTGATTGATTCATTTTTCTTGCAAGAGCTTTCAAATCTGCATCATACAAATATTGTTTTATTTGTTGATGTTCTTCTTTCATCTCCTTGCTCTTTTTACTAGGCAATGATTTCATCCTGTCCACCTCGACTGATAATTATCTCACCTTTCTCCTCTAACTCACGAATGGTTCCAACAATTCTCTGTTGTGCTTCTTCTACATCTTTAATTCTTACATTAACTGTATTTTCCAAATCGGAGCGAATCGATTCTGCTGTCCTTGAAGACATATTTGCAAATATAAGACTTACTAAGCTTTGATCACTAACACCCTTAAGTGCAAATACCAAGTCTTTTGGAGAACAGTCTCGTAAAAATCTTTGAACCGAACGATTGTCTAGTAACAAGATATCTTCGAATACAAACATACGCTTTCTGATATCTTCTACAAGTTGAGTATCTTTCTTGCCCATCTCTTCGAATATCATCTTCTCGTTTGCACGGTTCATGCTGTTCATCACTTCTGCTACATACTCAATACCACCAACCACTGTTTGTTCTGTTGATGTAAGGAATCCAGAGAATTTTTTACGCATTTCTGTTTCTACTGTTTTCACTGCATCTGGAGATGCTCCCTCCATCTTAGCAATTGCTTCAACAACAGCAATTCGTTTATCTTCTGGTAGCTCTTCAATTACACCTGCTGCTTGTGCTGAATCCATATAAGCTACAATAAGCGCAATAACTTGTTTTCTTTCATTTTTCAAAACAGAAACCAAATCTTTTACTTCAATTCCACGTAAGAAGTCAAACTTTTTAACTTGGAGAGATTTTGAGATTTTTTGCAATAATGCACTTGCTGTTGATTCTCCAAATGCCTTTTCAAGAACATTTCTTGCATACTCAATTCCGCCATCTGTTACCACTTTTTGTGTTACACACATTTTATAAAATTCATCTAATACTTCTAACATGGTTTCATTGGGGACAGTATCTAATTTTGCAACTTCAACTGTTAATTTTTCAATGTCTGACTCATCTAAATATTTATAAACCTGAGAAGCATTTTCTGCACCGAGAAAAACAGTTACAGCCGCTGCTTTTTGTTCAAATGATAACTCTACTGACATCTACTCTCCCCCCTTCAACCAACTCTTAAGTAGCTGAGCTGAAATTTCTGGATTATCCTCTGCAAAACTACGAATTTTATTTTGGATATCCATAGCTTTCTTCTCTTCTTCACTTAATACCATATCTTCCACATAAGAAGGTTTTTTATTTTCATCTACAGCAGCTCCACTCGCTAGTAACGCTTCTTGTGCTTCTTGCTCTTGTAACATAAGCGCTTCTAGTTCCGCTGCTTTCCGTTTCTTCCTACGCCTTCTAAGTATCAATAGTACAATAATCAGAATCAGTAGTAATACTCCAACCCCAATTCCAATCCATATAAACAGTGGATTAATGCCTTCTTCTGTTTCTTCGCCTTCTGTACCCACATCTGTCGTATCCTCACCATCTTCACCTGCTACCAAAAGATCTGAAGTTGGCCAAAGGGAATTTACAATTGTAATTTTATCACCTACAATGGTTCGTTCAATTCCAGCTGCATCGCCAACTAAATTGGTTAAGTCATCTGCATTAATTCCTAATTGTTCTGTGTTGATACTAATAGCAACTGTCAAATCTCTTAAATTAGGCCCTTCATTTTGGCTTTGAGTAATTGTTTGGTTCAGCAAATAATCGGTGTCATAAGAATTACTGTAAACATCTCCTCCTTGGGCACCTGCTTGTATATTGTATTGAGGTAACGTGGTATTGGTTCCTGTTCCAGGTACTCCACCTGCACCATCTGCACCTTCGCCTTCATTGATAATTGTTTGATTGGATACATATCCTGCATTTTCTTCAATATTAGGAGCTGTATACTCACTTTGTTCCGAAACCACGCTTCCCATTTCTGCACTTGCTTTTACGGATACTCTAACATTTCCTCTACCGTAGATTCCTTCTAGTAGGTGAAGAATATTATCTTGAACCGATTGTTCTACCTGTTCTTCGTAAGCTAATTTTGCATCACTAATAGCCGCACTACCCTCTTCCGTAGTGACAGTCACATCAAGTCCGTTGCCATCGATAACAGCAACATCTCCCATTTCCATATTTACAACCGATTTCGCTACCAAGCGCTGAATCCCTATTACTTGCTCTTTGGTAGGCGAACCACCATCTTTCATAACGACCATAACCGATGCGGTTGATTTTTCTTTATCATCTGTACTTAGCACATAACGATTGTCTTCGCCTATGGATAATTGCACGACTGCGTCTTGCACTCCATCCATCATGCGGATTGTTGCTTGCAATCGGTCTTGCGCCTCGTATATTTGTAATAATTGTTTATCTTTTTCTGTTGAGAGTAGGTTTGTATTGTCCAAATACGTGCCATATGCAAACCCATCTTTCGGGTATCCTTCTACTGCAAGCGTTGCTCTAATTTGATCAACCGAATCTGCAGGAACTGCAATCTCACCATTTTGCCTATATTGATAATCTACGCCCGTTTCTTGTAGTTTTGCCATTACCTCGGAAGCTTCTTGACTTCCCAATTCCGAAAAAAGAGTTGCATAGTTTGAATCTTGTGGTTCTTCATTTAACATTGTTGCTGCTATAAATGCAAAAGCGACTAGTGCTAGCACTCCAACAACAATTCCTATTTTGGCTTTATTGGACATACCGCCAATGTAAATCTTTACCTTTTCAAGCTGCTTCATTCTAACTGCCTCCATATTTACGTAATACATTGGTTATGCAAGAGTCTATATACTCATCCTCATCAATTCATTATAAGAATCCAATGCTTTATTACGTAAATTAACAAGCATTGTAAGTGATAATTCTGCCTGACTTGCTGCAAGAGGCACTGTATGGGTATCATCAATTTCTCCAATTGATTGAAGATACTGCTTTTTAGCCAAATCTTCTTGTGTACCTTTTGCCAACTCCCAACTTTCTTCAAAGAGATTTAAAAAACCATTATTTTGTACTTGCGATTCATTATTTCCTAATTTCGATTGTCCTATAAGACTTCCAAACTCTATTGAATTTATCATTACGCAGCTCCCCCTTATTGTCCTGTAATTGCTGTTTTCAATCGACGAATATCTCTACTCATAGAATGCACTTGTGCCTGATACTGAATATAACTTCGTACAAGTTCTGTATTTTCCACTTCTGCGTGTACATTATTGCCATCAAATCTAGCTGCATCAGAAGTTTCTTTCACACGAATATCCGAATCTATAATCCCTTTTCTAAGTTCACTAATATTTGCGTTTGTATCTTTCTTAGTCGTTTGAAGATTTCGTTTTAATTGCTCTTCAAATGTAACATATTGTGCTTTATATCCTGGCGTATCTATATTAGCAATATTATTCAACGAGACCGTCTGCTTTGTCCACAAATAATCTAATGACTTCCCTGTCATTGCTAAGGTATTTCCAAACATTGAATTCATAGCGCTCCTCCTTCATATACAATTGCAATTATCATCTAATAGCTGTATCATTCATGCTATGCATTATAAGTAGTGTTTTCTCAGTTCGCGGAATACGTATCGGCGTATGAATGCCTCTGTTCCACTTTGTAAATCTTCAAATCGACAGCCATATGTATATTTTCCGTCTCTGTTTTTTTCAGTGCCTCGTAAAACTACTAAGCGAAGGTCTAACACTCGTTCTGCACAACTTAATTTAATCCAAAACTTTTTCCCTGATTGAAATTCCTCTTCACTAGTAAGTGCAATTCCTCCTGCGCTCAAATCCAGCACATCGCCTTTTCCAATTACTTCTTGTAGGGTATCACCGTCTTTATACAAATCAACATTTCTCACAGGTGTTGGATAAATGTATTTTACATCTTGTCTTCTTTGAATTGTTTCAACAAGTCGCAGTTTTCCAATACGAATTTCTCTATCCACAATACGTGTAACAGCACCTGAATAAATCTCAACCCCTTTAATATCATCTGGAATATGAACCATTACATCCACACCACACTCTTCAATTGTTGACATATCCTGTTCTGGTAATATTCGTACTAATATCTCTGTATCCTTTCGGTCTTCAATTGCCCCTTTTAATACAAAAGATGCATTATCAAAAAATACTGTTACTATTTGATATCTCATTTTTCCCTCTCCATCACTCATATAAATGATTTATCCACAATATCCACAATTAGAAATGTGGATATTGTGGATAAAAATCTACATTTCTACAAACACTTTGCCATTTTTATTTAGTATAGCATGTTAGTTCAGTGCAATCAATAGGTTGAACGAAAGAAACAGCATCCATTTGCCTTACATTGTTTATTTTTTGTAAATATATAAACAATTTAATTACTCTTCATGGATGCTGTCAGCATTTCTTGTTATTCTAATGTTCATATCAATGATTTAAACTTAGTATTTATCATTGTGCTGATTTATCATTGGATCAGCTATAGGAGAAACCTCTTCCATTCCTTCCCATTTAGGTGTATTTGTTTCTATTGTTCTTTCTTCTGATTCATTTAAACGAAATGCTCCAATTAGTCCTTTTAGCGTATTTGCTTGATCTGATAATTCTTGGCTTGCTGCTGCACTTTCTTCACTTGTTGCAGAGTTAATATTTACAACCGTTGATATTTGCTCTAATCCTGTTGTAATATCGTTAATTGTTTTTGCCTGTTCATCTGTAGCAATGGTAATCTGTTGAATAATATCTGTTGATTCCTTTGCACCATCTACAACGCGTAGCAAATCTCCTGCTGTTACTTGGGCTAAACGCACACCCTCACTAATCGCACTGATCGAATCTTCAATCAACGCTGTTGTGCTCTTCGCTGCATCTGCTGATTTTCCTGCAAGGTTTCTTACTTCATCTGCAACCACTGCAAAACCTTTTCCAGCTGCTCCAGCTCTTGCTGCTTCTACTGCAGCATTAAGAGCAAGTATATTCGTCTGAAATGCAATATCTTCAATCGTTTTAATAATTTTGCTAATTTCTTTTGATTTTGAATCAATAGACCCCATAGAATCCATAAGTTGCTGCATCAGTTCATTACTCGATTGGATTGCTTCCATTGTATGTATTGATTTTTCATTCGCAACCTTAGAACTATTTGCATTTTCATTAATCTGAGTCGAGATTCCTGCAATTGTACCTACCAAGTTTTGAACAGAAGACGCCTGCTCTGTAGAGCCTTGTGCCAATGCTTGAGCACCAGAGGATACTTGTTCCGATCCTGATAAAACCTGAGTTGATACCAAGCTTACCCTTGATAATGTTTGGTTGATATGAACTACAAATCGATTAACGGAGTTATTAATTCGAGAAAAATCTCCTATGTAAAGGGTTGTATTTCCTTCTTTTGTTGAGAAATCTCCTTGTTCTAGTTTTGCCAAGCGATCTCCCAAGTCATTGACCACTGCTTGTAATCCATCAATTGTATTATTAACATCTTCAACGAGTTCCCCTAATTCATCTAATGCATGATACTCAATATTTGGTGCATTGAGGTCCCCTTCTGCTAAAGCACGAATTCTCGCTGCTATACTACGAATTGGTTTTACAAAGCTTACGGTTAAGATTACACTAATAAACACGGCTGCGAGCAACCCTAATATTGCAATTGTAATCAATGCTATTGTTGCATTACTCATATATTCCTGATGTTTGCCAAAAGTGGTTCCTGCCTCTAGCGAAATAGCTGAGTGAATTTCTTCTGCTAATGAGATGCATTCATTCATTTTAGGTTCAAATTCTTGAAAATAAATAGTAGTTTCATTTGTTTCATTATTATGAATTTTCTCCACAATAGCTACAACTTCATTCACTCTAGATTCTAATTGTTGAATGTTATTTTCTATCTCGGGGTCTGAAATATATTTCTTCATCTCAGAGATAATTGCAAGTACTTCTTCTTCTTCTTTCAGCGTATTCTGATATGCTTGCTCTGATTCCGCTTTTGTTGGTGCAAGTACCACTGTAAGAATTTCTCTAGATATTCCATCTAGGTTTATATGCAATTCATAGGACTGATTTGTCAACTTCACAGATACTGAGTTATACTCTACCATCCTTGTTCCTATATTTACTAAAGATGTTACAGAGCAATAGCTTGAAAACACCAAAACCGCAGCAAGGATACCTAAACATAAGATAAATTTTGTTCGAATCTTTAAATTTTTCATACTATCCACCTTTATCACTTAATTGTGCAAACCAATTTTTGATTGTATTCAAACCTTTTTAGTCTCTTGATTTTCACTAACAATCTAACAGTTTCATATTACGTCAGTTTTTATCATTTGTCAATAAACTGGGTATAAAAAAATTCGTTTCAATTTTATGCGATGCCTCTTCTTCTACTTTCACACTAAAACAGAGGGGTTTCCCCCTCTATTTTAATGGTTTAGAATTTCCATAAACTCTTCACCTGTTATCGTTTCTCTCTCTAATAAATATTCTGAAATTTCATTTAACTTCGATGCATTTGCTTTTAAAATATTCATCGCTTTATCATATTGGTTTTTCACAATCGCTACAACCTCTTCATCTACTTGATGAGCTGTTGTCGGAGAACAAACCATGGAAGTATCGCCACCTAAGTATTGATTATTAACGGTTTCTAATGCTACCATACCAAAACTATCACTCATTCCGTATCTTGTAATCATTGCTCTTGCAATCCGTGTCGCTTGTTCAATATCATTAGAAGCACCTGTAGTAATTGATTGGAAAATAAATTCTTCTGCCGCTCTTCCACCGGTAAAGGTAGCAATTTTATCTAACGCTTGCTCCTTGCTCATTAAGAATTTCTCTCCCTCTTCCACTTGCATGGTGTAACCTAACGCACCTGAAGTTCTTGGAATAATTGTAATTTTATGAACTGGTGCACTATGGGATTGCATCGCAGCAACTAAAGCATGTCCTACTTCATGGTAGGCAATAATTCTTCTTTCATGCTCAGAAACTGTCGCGTTCTTTCTTTGATAACCTGCAATTACTACCTCTACACTTTCTTCTAAATCACTTTGATTTACTAGCTCTCGACCACTTCGTACGGCTCTTAATGCTCCTTCATTGATAATATTCGCTAATTCTGCACCACTTGCTCCTGCTGTTGCTCTTGCAATTGCATTATAGTTAACATCTTCACTTAGCTTTACATTGTTTCCATGGACTTTTAGTATTGCCTCTCTTCCTTTTAAATCTGGAAGTTCCATAGGAACACGTCGATCAAAACGACCTGGACGAAGAAGTGCTTTATCTAGAGTCTCTGGACGGTTGGTAGCGGCTAGAATCACTACTCCCTTTTGTCCATCAAATCCATCCATCTCTGTTAGTAATTGATTCAATGTTTGCTCTCTTTCATCATTACCACCAATTCCACCATTGTCTCGTTTCTTTCCTATGGTGTCAATCTCATCGATGAATACAATACATGGAGCCTTTTCATTTGCTTGTTTGAATAAATCTCTTACTTTTGCTGCTCCCATTCCAACAAACATCTCTACAAACTCTGAGCCTGAAATTGAGAAGAATGGTACTTTTGCTTCTCCTGCAACCGCTTTTGCAATTAATGTTTTTCCTGTACCTGGAGGTCCAACAAGAAGAGCTCCTTTTGGTAAAACAGCACCGATTTCTGCATATTTTTCTGGTTTATGAAGAAAATCCACAATTTCTTTTAATGCTTCTTTTGCTTCTTCTTGCCCAGCAACATCAGCAAATGTTTTTCCTGTTTCTGATTCTGCATAAATCTTTGCATTGGATTTTCCAAATGTCATAGCATTTCCCATACCACCCATTCGCTTTGCAAGGAAGCGACTAAATAGTTGTCCGATAATCACAAACATTAAAATTGGAATAATCCAACTTGTAATGAATGTCATGATTGGAGAGGCTTGAGTTGGAATTACCGTTCCAAAGGACACACCTGCTTCTTGTAATTTATCTGTAAGCGTAGGATCTTCCCAGTTACCTGTTTTATAAACCTGTTCTTTCCCATCTTCGCCAATTGCTAAAAAGTTAATTTGATCTGTTTCTTTTGATACCAGCTCTACTTCTCCGGCTTCTATCATTTGCAGAAATTGATCATATCCAACTTCTTTGATTTCTCTTTCTAGAATTGATGGAAACACTAATGCATTCAAAAGCATTGTTACTAATAATATTATTCCATAAAAAAACCAAATGCTTTTTTGTGGTTTTTTTGGTTCATTGGAGTCTAATCCCATTATTTTTCCCTTTCATTTGTTTCGTTATTATTGGTTAATGGAATTGTAGCACTTAAGTAGGAAAATTACAAAGGGTTTGGGGGAAAGTTCATAATGATTTCACAAAAACGAACAATTTAGTTTCAAATCTATACAACATCTGGTATATAGATCGTATCTGCAAAAACACTCTATCACACACCTCTATTACTACTATATATATGATAATTATTTTCATCTAATATTTCTTCATACGAACTCAAATCTCCCGTAATCCTATCTTTTACAGCTTCGAATTTCCAATTAATAGTACCGAATT
>CAYJKD010000017.1:6788-20799 GCA_964370595.1 uncultured Lachnospiraceae bacterium | reverse complement strand
AATTTTAATGTTCCCACTCATGATGCACCTTCCCCTCTACACCAATTTTTTCAAATGTATGTGCTCCGAAGAAATCTCTCTGAGCTTGAATTAAATTAGCTCCTACACAATCACTTTTTAGCTGATCGAGATAAGTAAGTGCACTTGATAGAACTGGAACTGGAATCCCTCCCTTTACAGCTGCTAAGTTAAGTTTTCTCAAATCACTGATTCGTAACTTGATTTCATCAATTATCATTGGATGGAGCAACATATCATTTGATTTTTCTTCCCCTTGATATACCTCCATAATCCTTTCTAAGAACTCTGCTTGAATGATACAACCTGCACGAAAAATTGAAGCGATCTGCTCTAGGTTCAACTCCCATTTATATGTTTCTGATGCGTGATACATCAAAGCGAACCCTTGTGCATATGCAATGATTTTTCCAAGATAATATGCGCTTTTTACTTCTTCCAAAGTAATTTCTCTGTCACATGTTTCTTTGTTTTCTAATAACGCCTCATGTAGCACCCTTCGTTCTTCCTTTTGACTCGATGTAATTCTTGCTTGTACAGCTCCTTGAATCAAAGAAATGTTTTTCCCTTCTGCTACCGCTTCTAGTACGGTCCATTTACCTGTACCTTTTTGGCTTGAGCTGTCCACAATCTGATCCACTAGTGATTGTTTTGTAATTGGATCTTTTTCTTTCATTATTTTAGAAGTTATTTCAATAAGATAACTCTTAACCTGTGTTTGATTCCATTGGTCAAAGATTTCTCCAATTTGATCATTGGATTTGCCTAAGGTATTTTTCAAAACTAAATATATTTCTGTAATTAATTGCATATCTGCATACTCAATTCCGTTATGAACCATTTTCACATAATGCCCTGATCCATTTGGCCCAATATAAGAACAACAAGGAATTCCATCTTTTTTAGCAGCTATCGATTCTAAAAAAGGTTTAATTTGATCATATGCGATTCGATTCCCACCTGGCATAATACTTGGTCCCAATAGTGCACCTTGTTCTCCACCAGATATTCCTATTCCAAAATAATGAATTCCTTTTTCTTCCATTTCCTCTGTTCGTTTCATCGTATCTTTAAAATAGGAATTTCCTCCATCCATTATAATATCTTCAGGTTCAAGTAATGCTATTAATTGTTGAAGGAAGTGATCCACAACGGACCCAGCGGGAACCATCAGAATTATCTTTTTTGGTTTCTCTAATTGTTTTACAAATTCCACTAATGTTTCATATCCAAAAAAATTGTGAATATCTTCTTTTTGCAATCGAAGTGTCACTTCTGTATTTCGATTATATCCTGCAGTCAAAAAACCCCGACTCGCTAAATTCCTCGCTAACGCACTTCCCATAGTACCTAAACCAATTACACCAACTTGACATTTCACGATTATGTTTCTCCTTTCACACAGATACACACACCTTCAGGAACAGTAATTGCTGATACCTCCGAACCGATCAAACTATCTTTTATATTCAATGCAACTAAACAATCATCCATCCGATTCGCTACCAATATATATTGATCCCCAGCTATATTCAAAATATCCCTTGGATGATCTCCGCAAGTTGGAACAATTTGCTTCACAACTGGTACTTCATCAGAAATATCCACAAGAGTAATAATATTTATAAATCTTGTAGATATCATCAAATAAGTTCCATCGTTACTAATCCGAATTGCAGCACTGCCTTCTATAATATTTTGCTCTGGTGGTAGTAAAGAAACACGCCCTGTTTCTTTCCAGTTCTCTTCTTCTAGTGAAAACACAATAAGTTCATTACTTAATTCTCCAACAACATATAATTTCCTACCATCCATAGATATTACTCCATGTCTTGGTCCTGTTTTTACCTTTAAACAAATTTCTCCTTTTTTCTTCAAATCCTCATCGAATAACATTATCTTGTCTAATTTCAGACACGGTACTATCAATCTTTTCTTCCATAGGAGCACTTGGTGGCATCCAGCAAATTCTTTGATTTTTACGCTCTTTACCCACTCTAATTTATAGTTTGACCATCTCAACTTAGAAATGGTACCTTCATGGTAATTTGCAGTATAAATATAATTACCTTCTACCGTAATGAAGCAAGATGTTCTTTTTTCAAATATTACCGATGCGATACAGGTTCCGTCTTCTGAAAACACACATACTCCCGCATTTCCATTTTCTTCAAATACAGAAAAAATCTCGCCTTTATAATATACGATATATTTAGAGCTTTTTATCTTAGCAAATAATTTCGATTCAACAAACATTCCTGTTTTCTCATCAAATAAAAATTGATAGATTCCTTCACTATTTTTCTGTGTATAAGTACCTACATAGCCAGTGGTCATTTCGACACCTCCATCTCTTATGCTCATTCAATCCCCTTCAACAATAACAACTATTATTATGATTATACGCTAATTGTCTGATATTTTCAACATTTATCAACAATAAACCACCAACATGTTCTATTTGAGGTTACAGTTCTTGGTGCATGGAAAAGATAGGAATTGATTACTCCTTTATCCATATAAGACATCTGCACACTCGAAAAAAACCGATTTTGGCATCCCAAAATCGGTTTTCGTGACGGTTCTATATTTATTCTTAAATCGGCAATGCTTTAATTGCTGCATGCTCAATTTCAAATCCTGCTCGGTAGCGATTCAAAAACACTTCAAACCCTTTTACACTTTCTTCCTCAGGCATAACTAATTCTGCTTGTCCCTCTTTAAACACACAGTTGTTTAGGTATTGATCCAATGATTCATTTTCTTGTTTCTCTACCATGTATGATGCTAATAATGCAATTCCCCAAGCACCACCTTCACCTGCTGTATCCATAACAGATACTGGCACATTTGTTGCTGCTGCCATAATGCTTTGGCCCATCTAGTTTTACCCCTTCGTCTTTTATCAATATATCCAGTCCCATTTTCAAAGCTCCCAGACTTGTGTATAAGTGAGTTCTCATAAAATTTGCTAAATGAAATGTACTATTTGGCTTTCGTACAAATAATGGTCTTCCTTCATCAAATCCTGGAATATGCTCTCCAGAAAAATAATTATAAGCCAATAATCCACCACAATCCGCATCACCTTCTAATGCTTTGCAATATAGTGTTTCAAACAACTTATCTTGATCCACTTCCATTCCCATTGCATCTGCAAATTCTCCGAAAAGGCGAACCCAAGCATTTAAATCACTTGTACAGTTATTGCAATGAACCATTGCTACTAAATCTCCTGCTGGCGTTGTAACAAGATCTAGTTCTTTATGAAGTTGCTTCAATTCTTCTTCTAAAACAACCATTGCAAATACACTCGTCCCTGCCGATACATTACCTGTACGTACTCCAACACTATTCGTTGCAACCATCCCTGTTCCAGCATCTCCTTCTGGAGGACACATCGAAATTCCAGATTCTAGTTTACCTGATGGATCCAAAAGAGCTGCTCCTTCTTTTGTTAAAACACCTGCAAATTCCCCAGCACACAAGGCAGTAGGTAGCAGTTCACGAAGGTGCCAAGGGTATTTTCGATGACTAATAAGGGTATCAAATTTTTCAATCATCGCTTCATTAAAATCTTTTTTTTCAATATCTACAGGAAACATACCTGATACTTCTCCAATTCCTAGTACCTTTTTTCCTGTAAGTTTCCAATGAACATATCCCTCAAGTGTTGTCATAAAGCTAATATCTTTTACATGTGCTTCATCCTTTAAAATAGCTTGATACAAATGAGCAATACTCCACCTTTGTGGAATTGGGTATTGAAATAACTGGGTTAGTTCATCTGCTGCTTCTCCTGTCATGGTATTTCTCCATGTTCGAAATGGAACTAATAATTTACCCTCTTTATCAAACACCATATATCCATGCATCATCGCACTAAACCCAATGGACTTTACCCTATTTAAGCTTACATGATACTGTTCTTTTACACTTTTTACTAAATTTTGATAGGCTTCTTGAATTCCAACCCACACATCTTCAAGATTATATGTCCATATCCCATCAACCAATTTGTTCTCCCAATCATAACTTCCACTCGCTAATGTATGATAGTCTGGATCAATTAATACTGCTTTAATTCTTGTAGAACCTAATTCGATTCCTAGTACACCTAAACCAGAAGTAATAATCTCTTTTTTCATCGTGCATCGTTCCTTTTCTACTATACTACTACACCTTTTTGCAAAATTACATTTGCATAGAGTGCCTTTTCTCCTGTTGCGATAATTGCATATGCTTGCTTTGATTTCTCATAAAATTCAAAACGTTCCATTTCTCCCACTCCACTTACTTCACATGCTTTTTGTTTTTCAATAATTTCTTTATAAACATCCCAAATCGGTGTCTCCACAGGGTCTCCAGGTGTTACTTGCATCAATGTAACTGGTGTTTCTACATATGTATCAAGTGGAAACAATTCTAGAATTGCACTAAGAATTTCTGGAATTCCGTGTCCATCCATTCGAATAACGGTTCCATTCTTTCCCATTGTTTCTGCTGGAAAATTGCCATCTGCGATTACAATCGTATCACTATGTCCCATTTTACACAAAACTTCTAATAATTCTGGCGAAATAATTGCTGGTATCCCTTTTAACATAATTCAACTCCCTCTCCGTATCGTTATTCAGCCATGCACCCTCACTTAAGAGCTTACATGGCTGATTTTAATCAATATTTTTTATTTATATAATGGTCCATAAACTGCGCATGCTCTATAATCTTGGCCTTCTTTATTATCACCAAATGCATTCCAAGCTGCTGGTCTAAAGATTTCTCCTTCTTCCACATTATGCATACACACTGGTATTCTTAGCATAGAACACATAGTAATCAAGTCGGATCCAATATGTCCATAACTAATAGCACCATGGTTTGCTCCCCAGTGATTCATCACTTCATAGGTGGAAGTAAATGATCCTTGTCCTGTTAAACGTGGAACAAACCAAGTACAAGGCCATGTATAGTCTGTCCTCTTCCAAATTTTATCAGATACTTCATCTGGGAGTTTTACTGTCCATCCCTCAGCAATCTGCATAACTGGTCCTATGCCTTTTACTAAATTCAATCGAATCATTGTTACAGGCATTTCTGCTTGTGTTAAGAAACGAGAAGAATATCCACCACCTCTAAAATATCCATTATCTGCAGCACACCAAGTAGTTGCTTTTAAGATATCTTCTTGATCTTTTTCTGTGATATCAAACCACTGCTTCATCACATGATTTCCATTTTCATCTACAGCTACACCACTACCATCAAGGCAAGCTGCACCTGAGTTGATTAGATGAATAAATCCACCTGCTTCTTTTGCAACTCCTTCTAGTTGATATCCAGTCGCTTTTTCTACTGCATCTGGACTCCAGAATGTACGTACATCTGCAAAAATCTGAGCGCGATTCGTTAATAGTTTCATAAACAACATGCTCATTCCGTTTAATACGTCATTTTCTGTCGCTAATATGTATGGCTCTCTCTTTCCATTCCAGTCAAATGAAGTATTTAGCAATGCCTCCGCATAATCTCCATTTGGATAAAAATCTGTCCACTGTCTCTGCCCTTGGAAACCAGCTGCAATCGCATTATGTCCTACTCTCTCCTCTTCACAACCTTTTGGGAGATTTGCATTTCCATTCATCATATCCTTGATAATACACATCATTTTTACGACAAATTCCCATTCCTCATCTTTTTGTTCTCTTGTTTTTTGTATTTCCAACGGGTTTTTATCAAGTCCCTCTACGCATTTTTCTTTTGTCCACGCTAGCGCTTTTTCATATTCCCCTTGGTCATAAATGCCTTCTGTCATTCTTCTAATAATTTCAACTTCGTCCACTGACTCTACACGCATTCCAAAATATTCTTCTAAGAACGTAGGGTCAATAATTGAGCCTGCGATTCCCATACAAATTGACCCAATCTGCAAATAAGATTTTCCTCTCATGGTTGCAGTGGCAATTGCTGCTCGTCCAAAACGAAGCAATTTTTCTTTTACATCTTCTGGAACTCCAGTAGCATTTGCATCTTGAACGTCTTGTCCATAAATACCGAATGCAGGTAATCCTTTTTGAGCATGCGCAGCTAGTACTGATGCAAGATATACTGCTCCAGGTCTTTCGGTTCCATTAAATCCCCATACTCCCTTAATTGTCATAGGATCCATATCCATCGTTTCCGATCCATAACACCAACAAGGCGTAACTGTTAGGGTAACATCAACCCCTTCTCTACGAAATTTCTCAGCACAAGCTGCAGTTTCTGCAACTCGTCCAATGGTAGTATCTGCTATTACAACTTTAACTGGTTCTCCATTTGAATATCTTAAATTAGATTCAAACAATTCCTTCGCAGCATTTGCCATAGCCATTGTTTGCTCTTCTAGAGAACCTCTTACATCCAAATAACCTCTTCTTCCATCTATGGTTGGTCTAATTCCAATTACAGGATATGCACCAACTAATCTTGATTCTGCCATTTTTTATTTCCTCCATAAACTCTAATTAACTTGTTAAGGGTAGTATAACATTCACAAGTCTTTTCTGCTTGTTCAAAGGTCAGTTTCTATGGTAAAATATTCACTTTTTTCTTTCAGTTTCTTGTGATATAATAAACAAAATTATTGATATTGATTGGAGAATATCTATATGAAATACGTTGAATACCAAGAAACGAGAAAACATGGAACTTTTGATTTTCCATTTGCCTTTTATCACATTACCCCCTCTCATCCTAGATATCACATGCTTCATCATTGGCACCCAGAATTTGAACTAATTCGTATTCTAAGTGGTAGTTTGATCCTCCAATTAGACGGAACAGAATACCTTGGTACAGCAGGGGATTCCTTTCTACTTTCTGGAGGAACTCTTCATAGTGCAATTCCAGAATTTTGTCATTATGAATGTATCGTTTTTGATTTTAATTACTTCATAAAAGATAAGCAAGCATGTTTGCCACAGTTAAAATCCATTGCAGATGAAGAATCTTCCCTACCATTTTACTATCCAGCTAGCCAAATAAAAGAAAATGCACTTTTTCGTGAGATTTCTAATTCCCTTTCCTCTAGACAGTTAGGATACGAACTTCATGTTCAAGGTGCTTTTTACCTTTTTTTAAGTTTAAATTTATACCACTCCACCCTTGAAATTTCCAATAAAACTTTAGGAGCAAGAAAAAAAGTAAAACAGTTTAAAACTGCCCTTACTTATATTCATCGGCACTATCAAGAAGAAATTTCTCTTGATCGAATCGCGGACTCCGTTTTTATGAATCCAAAGTATTTTTGTCGCTTTTTTAAAGAATTTGCTCATCAGACTCCCATGCAGTATTTAAATACCTATCGAATTGAAAGTGCATGTGAAAAACTGTCAACCTCCCATAAATCTATTACTGAAATTGCTTTTGAATGCGGATTCAATGATGTTGGATATTTTATAAAGGTTTTTAAAAAAATAAAAGGAATTACGCCTGGAGAATTTTTACAAGTATAGTAGAATACTTTGCTCCATCTTCTCCCAATACTCGTTTTATCTTTCGTTTTCCCACGAAAAAGCACCTATCAGTTTATTCTGATATGCCCCTGCCAAGCAGACAGGTAAAATATCATTTTAAAAAGATAGATGCTTTTATATTTATAGTGATTGCAATTAAGATAAAACACGAAAGATTCAAACTTTCGTCTTATATAGAAAACAGTAACTAAAATTCTGCATCATGAAGCCAAGTATATCTCTCATCTTCACAGCGATCTGTTTGTAACCATGGCATATCATCCATATGGCGAATCATCCATGTTGTATACATCATAAATCCTGGCGCTACCGCTTGTGGATGTACCAATCCGCCTGGAATTGCTGAAAAACTACCATCTGTACTCTTATAAACTTCATCCCCTACAAAACTAGCTCCAAATCCTTCTGGACGATCGAATAAGAAATAATACACTTCTGGCTGAATATGTTGATGTGGCAAATAGCCAGACCAATTGCCTCTATCATTTAGCACTTCACCTATTACCATATTAGATGCAGGTTGAATATCATGATCTACAATGGTATTCACTCTACGATTTGCTACATTCCCAAACTTCTTATGACTAGAACCTGCATATGCCCATGGAGCATCTTCTGGGCTATATAATTTAGCTGGAAACTCTTTTGTATTTTTTGTGCACTGCACTAAAATTTCAACTTCTTCACTTTGAGCTAGTACACGAACTTCTACACCTTTACTTACATGTACACACCAAGGACCTTCTGTAAATACATCTTTTCTTGAAACACTTTGTGATATTTCTTCAAAAGAAAATTCCATATCTCCCTTTAAAAGCAGTATTGCCATTTCCTCTTCTGATTTTATAAATGTGCGCAATTGACCTTTTGATAAGCGATATGTGCGAATATCCATCATCATATCTGCATATTCATTGTCATAGGTTGTAAGGACCTTTTCTCCATTGGCATCATAGGTTGGATATCCAAATACTTTTTTTTCCATATTGTTATTCTCCTTAATATAAACGTGCGCTCTTTCTACCTTCCATTACACCATCACAAGCAGTTCTTACTGCTTCTTTTTCAGATGTTGTAGCAATTCCGATATTCCACCAAGAGTCATAACCATCTGTCATCGTTTTTGGAATAACCTTTAAGTCAATCAATGTAGCAACACTTTGTTTTTTAGAATCTTCAATTGCAGCTTCTAATTCTTCGATTGTTGTTACTGTATAAGACTTCATTCCATATCCTTCTGCTACTTTTGCATAGCTAACTGGAATTAAAGCACCATTTGGTTTTTTTCCTGTACTATAGCGGAACTCGGTTGCAAGGCTTCCAATTCCGTTATTCATTTGTAAGTTATTAATACAACCAAATCCACAGTTATCAAATACTAGTATGTTAATCTTTAATCCTTCTTGCATTGCTGTCATAATTTCACTATGTAACATTTGGAATGATGCATCTCCCACAAAAGAATAAACCTCTTTATCAGGTTCACACATCTTTACACCTAAAGC
This sequence comes from uncultured Lachnospiraceae bacterium, assembly GCA_964370595.1. GTDB lineage: Bacteria > Bacillota > Clostridia > Lachnospirales > Lachnospiraceae > Brotaphodocola. The sequence continues at coordinate 11,759 of CAYJKD010000017.1, read as the reverse complement.
AGCTGCCACTTCATACCCCATACAAGAATAGCCATATTCTGCATGATATCCACCGCGTTTATCGGTTGTCCACATTCTTTGCAGACAGCTTGGAAGACTTCCCCCTGCTGTGATAATTGTTGCATCTTGATCAATTACTCTACGCACTGCGCTAATTGCAGCTGTTTGTGTGATTTTACCATTTGTTAATTCTACAAATTCAGGAATGGTACGAAGATCTCGTGGCTTTACATTAGGCTCAAAACTATCATCATAACGATATTCTGATAAGCGATTCATCTCTTGATCCCATAGTGCCTTTTCTTCTTCTATTTCATTTTGATATCCTGATTGATAACCAATTGAACGTAACTTCGCTCCAAGGGCTTCTAAAGTAACCTTTGCATCTCCAACTGCTTTTGTCGCATCTAATTTAGATGCATGGAATCTACTATTATTAATGGTAATAAATTTCACATTTGGATTTTGATATTGAGATTTTGAACCTGTAGTAAAATCACTCATTCTGCTTCCGATTGCTATTACTGCATCTGCTTCTCTAGCAATGTGATTGGATGCAGAAGTTCCTGTTACACCAATTCCACCTAAGCAGTATGGATGACTTGAGATACAACCACTTTTCCCTGCTTGCGTTTCTCCAAAAGGAATTTTAAATTCTTCACAGAATCGCTCTACCGTTTTACCTGCCTCTGAATATTTTACACCTCCACCTACAATGATAAGTGGTTTTTTTGCATCTACCATAACTTTAAGAATATCATTAATCTCTTCTTCTACTGCAACTGGGCGAGTGATACGATAAACTCTTTTTTCAAAGAAATATTCTGGGAAATCAAATGACTCTCCTTCAACATCTTGACAAAGACTAATTGCTACTGCACCTGTTTCAGCTGGATCTGTCAGCACACGCATAGCATTTAACAACGCACTCATAATTTGCTCTGGACGAGTTACTCGATCCCAATATTTACAAACTGGTTTAAAGGCATCATTGGTTGTAACTGCCATACTGTATGATTGCTCTAATTGCTGCAATACAGGATCTGGTTGTCTCGAGGCAAATGTATCTGCTGGAAAAACAAGCAAAGGAATATTATTAACCGTTGCAGTTGCACATGCAGTTACCATATTGGCCGCTCCAGGTCCTACACTAGAAGCACATGGAATAATTTTTCTTCTGTTATGTTGTTTTGCAAATGCAATTGCTGTATGACACATTCCTTGTTCATTTCTTCCTTGAAAAACCTTCAAATCACCTGGATTTGTATCAAGTGCTTCTCCGAGTCCAACTGCAATTCCATGACCAAAGATAGTGAAAAATCCTTCTACAAATTTTGTTTCTACTCCATCAAATTCAATATATTGATTATCTAAAAACTTTACAAGCGCTTGAGCTACTGTCATTCTTGTTGTACTTGCCATTATCACATTCCTCCTAAATATCCTATATTATACTCTTGCTATCATATCTCCATATGCTTCTTTTGTCTCTTTTATAAACGCTCTTACTTCTTCTGTTCCTGGTAATGAATCAGAGCAGTTATTGCTACGAACCATCATTGCAGCTTCTGCACTACCAAATTCTAAACAGTCAATTACTTCCCATCCTTGATAAAGACCATATAAGAATGCAGATCCGTATCCATCTCCTCCACCAAATCCCTTACGTGCAGTTACAGGGAATGGTTTAATGCTATAGCTTTCTCCATCACATGTATATGCTGTTGACCCTTTCATTCCATGCTTGATTACTACAATTTTTGCATGGAAATTCTGCCATGCCTTTGCTGATTCTTCATCTGAACGATTTGGCTGTATCAAATTTTCAGTTAGGTCAAATTCTTCTCTTGATCCCATAATAATATCAGCTTCCTTCGCTACCATTGCATAGTAGATAGAAATTGCATCTTCATTTTCCCAATTATAAGCGCGATAATCAATATCAAAAATAATCTTTGTATCATTTTTCTTTGCTAGCATCACTGCTTTGATTGCAGCTTCTCTTGATGGACTTTGAGCAAGGGCAGTACCTGAAATTAAAATTGCTTTTGCGCTTTTAATATATGCTTCATCAATATCATCCACATGAAGTTGTAAATCTGCTGCTTTATTTCGATACATTAGAATACTACTTTCACTAGGCGATAGCATTTCAGTAAATGTTAAACCTAACTTCTCTCCACCTGTGCATCTTGTAATATGAGAAGTATCAATTCCCTCTTTATTAAAATAATCAATTACAAAATCTCCAAATTGATCATCAGAAACCTTTGCAAAAAATCCTGCTTTTAACCCATGTCTCGTGACACCTACTGCAATATTAGCTGGTGAGCCACCTACAAATTTCTCAAACACATGTACATCTTTTAATGGTTTGAATTCTTCTTTTACCTGTTCGTTATAAGCTGGATTAAAATCAATCGCTACTCTTCCTAACAAAATCAAATCTAATGGTCTTGTTTCATCAAATGTAATATATTTCATCTCTACCTCCTGCGTGCTTTTAATTATTTGCGTGCTGTATCATCAATATACAACTATAATACCATATAAACATTGATGTTTCAATCTTTTTTTCCTTGTATTCTATATTTTTATTCTATTTTAGCACGCATTTGCACGCAATTATTTTATTCTCTTCTGCATATGTCTGGCTATTATTTCAACAATAAATCATTGCACATTTCTTGCACGCATATTATAATACTAACAAATGCATACAAGGAGCTTAACCATGAAAATAACCATCCAAGATATTGCCAACCATGCTGGTGTTTCAAGAGGGACTGTGGACCGCGCCCTTAACAAACGTGGGCGAATCGATTCAGCAGTTGCAGAAAATATTCTAAAAATTGCTGATGAATTAGGGTATAAGAAAAAACCAAGAACGAAAAAGGGAAAAAAAACAACTTATCTTCTAGGTGTGTTAATTTACCTATCACGCTCCTCATTTATGATAGCAATCCGACAAGGAATTGAAGACGCAAGGAAAGAATTGTCTATTCAAGGAATTGAGGTTATCGTAGAGGAATGTCTAATGGTAGATGAGAAACAGCAAGAAGACGCCATCATTCGTTTAAGAGAAAAAGGAATCCATGGACTTGCAATTATGCCTGTTGACTCAAAGATAATCCGAGAGCGCATCAATGAATTAGTCGATGGATATAAAATACCTGTCATTACGTTCAACTCTGATATCATTGGAACAAAACGTACCTGTTTTGTAGGTCTAGATAATAAAAAAAGCGGAAAAACCGCTGCAGGATTAATGGGAATGTTAACACGTGGAGAAGGGAAAATACTTGGCATTACAGGAAACTTTGGGAATAGTGTTAATAGTATGCGAATTGAAGGATTTGTAGAAGAGTTGAAAAATAGCTTCCCCAAGTTAGAATTAGTTGGAATTCAAAGTAGCTTTGATGATGCTAGCGAAGTTGAAAAAATCATTTCAACCTCACTAGCTACTTATTCAGATTTAGATGGAATTTTTATTGTTTCTGCGGGGCAGGGCGGAATTGTATCTGCACTGGATTCAATAAAACATAAGAAGAGCCCATTCATTATTTTATATGATTTAATTCCTAGAAATATTTTATATCTTCAAGAGGATTATGCTGATTTTTTAATTGATCAAGATGGGTATACCCAAGGTTATCGCCCACTTATGCTCCTTACTAGCATGATCTGCAGAGGCGAGACCATCTCAGAAGAATTCCAATATACTGACATCAACATTAAAACCAAATACAATATATAAAACTATTTATTATGTATTCCAATTTTTACTGTTTTTATTTCAAATGGTTTAAAAATCAATTCCATCTGATTTCCTATGGCAGATTCACCTACTGGTTCTTCTAAAAGATTTACCAATTGTATTTTGTCTGCTGCTAAAACATTAAGGGTACCTTTCACACTAGAACCTTCGCACTCGTACATACGAATAATAAATCCATGTTCAGAATCTTCACATGGCTTAATCGTCTCAATAATTACATTGGAACAATCAAATGAAGCAAATGTTTGCTTTTCCATAGATTGACTGCCTACAAGCGGCAAATAATTATAGAGATATGCAGGTTTCACTACTGATTCCGAGGAGAAACCGCCTTGGTGTGGTAGTATCGCATACTTGCAACTATGCCTTCCCAAATCTCCCTTATAATCAGGACGAGTTCCTCCTTTATGAAGAGAAAGCCAAAGCCCTGTATCTCTTGCTCTTACCCCATATTTGCAATCATTTAGCAGGGTAATCCCAAATCTATGCTCAGATATATCTGAGTATTTATGTGCACAAACTTCAAACATTGCCTTTTCTTCATCATTATTTTGTGTTGTTGATCTAAGAACATGTCCAAATTGGATTTCATGTCTTGCAGATGTTGCAATTACATTACATTCAAATGCAGTTTTCAACAGACGATGATGGTCATTCCAGTCCATAACTGTTTCAAAAGATATCATTTTGCTATCAGCATATAACACCATATCTTGTACTACAGTAGAACGCTCTGTAAGCATATAGGTATTTCTTATTCTAAGTTCTACACTTCCAATGGAAATTATTTCCGTATCCGTTCTTTTTGCAGGTTTAAATTTCAAAAATGTATCTTCATCTAAATCCCAGTTATCCCATGCCATTGGCACATCTTCTGCAATTAACAATGTATTCCATGGATAAGTTCCTTGTTTGACTAGTTCTCGGTCATACTCTGTCTTGTCTTGATAGGAAGTAATATATCCATCTTCATCCAATAACAAGCGATAAAGAGGTGTTTCAATTCTATTACCTTCTATTTCAAATACACTTTCGTCGTGTATAAGGGTATCAACTGTTTCACATACAATGGTTGCGTAAGGTGGAATTTCAATTCCACTAACAGCTAATTTTTCTTTCCCCTCAATATCTGTTACTCTCTGTTGTTTTAAATTTCCTTTCAAATACTGATTTTCGAGATTCTCAATATATAT
>CAYJKD010000017.1:5675-6778 GCA_964370595.1 uncultured Lachnospiraceae bacterium | reverse complement strand
CATCCTTGCGACTAAATGAGGTTGTATTTGTCAAACTAATAACCTTATCATCGCCTTCTAATAGTTGATTGCATGCCTCTCCAAGGTCTTGAATCAATTTTGTTGTTTCTTCCCTAGATTGTTCATGTGCTTCTGGAATACAAGTACCTGGTAAAATATCGTGGAATTGATTTACTAACAGCACTTCTGTTAATGAATTTATACTTGTCCCATCGCAAACAACCCCTTTTTCTACAGCGTTTTGAACGGATAAGAATTCTAAATTATGAAGTCCGATTTCAGCAATTCGATTATTTCGTTTGATGGTGTGTTGATTTGTTAATGTCCCTCGATGCAACTGCAAATATAATTCTCCAGTGTAAGTAGATGGCATTACCATTGTCTCTTCCATCTTTTTCATAAAATCACTTACTGTTGTGTGTTTCGTTCTCGGAACTCCATCAACATCTTCTAATCGATTTGCCATTTCAATCATTTCATATTGAGGCCCACCACCACCATCTCCAAATCCATAAGATATCAAACGTTGATTCGTCACAATCTTTTCTTTTATACAGTCTTGATTGTTTTCACTTCCATTGACATATGACAAAATATTTTGGGGATCTGGCCAAAGGTGTGTTTTATTAAAATGGGAAAGTACTTGGGTTCCATCTATCCCTTTCCAATAAAAGCTATCATACGGAAACTCGGTTGTATCATTCCATCCTAATTTTGTTGTTAAAAAATACTTCAAACCTGCTTGTTTCATAATTTGAGGAATCGCAGCGCTATATCCGAATGTATCAGGAAGCCAAAATGTATCCGAATAATAATCGAAATACTTTTTTGTAAACCTTTGTCCCCAAATAAATTGCCGTGCCATGTATTCTCCACTTGGAATATTGCAATCACACTCTACCCAAACTCCTCCATTTGGTTCATAACGTCCTGTTTTCACTGCTTCTATTATCCTAGCAAATAATTCTGGATAATAACGCCTGAGCACTTCTGTATGATATGCAGAAGATTGCACAAATAGATAGTCCTCATATTGCTCCATTAAACTTAACTGATTTGAGTATGTTCTCGCACATTTTTTAATGGTTTCATCAATTGTCCAA
>CAYJKD010000017.1:0-5665 GCA_964370595.1 uncultured Lachnospiraceae bacterium | reverse complement strand
CCAAGCAGTATCCATATGAGAATGTCCAATTACTCCTGCACAAGGTGCTGAAGAGGCATTTTTTCTTCCTAATTCTTCTTTTAAATATGGATGTGCTTCTATTAAAGCTTTTCGAAAGGTTTCTTCTTCCACGTCTTCATAAGAATAATATATCAGCTCGTGAACCTTTATCAACCCTTGAATAATCTGTGCTCGTCGAAAGCTTCCTTCTTCTAAACTCTCTACTAACTGAACCAGTGTTTTCAAATCGAATCGAAACTCTGCAACCAATTCATCTTTGAGGCAAATATCCATATCTTCTACTTGAAATTCAAAAGACGTTGTTTCATCTATTTCAAATGGATGCCATCCCATCCAATATGTTCCAGCATAACATTCCAAATAAATATCTATTTCTTTTGTTTCATCCGCTTTATTTATAAGCATGTCACAATAGTGATTTCCATGAGCATTGCAACCAATTTTATTCGCATATATTCCACTCGGTTTTCGATTCACCCAAAGCATAGCCTCATATCCAGCATCTCTTGGATAAAAGTAAAGCCTCTTTCCGTCTAATCCTTTTTTAGGAAGATAAGTAGTATGGAACCAGCAATATTGCATATTACCTCCCCATTTATCCTTCTTCTTACATGGCTTAAAGAGTGATTGCTCTGGAATAGAATGAAGTCGTTCCGATGTTGGATACCAATCCATTTGTAGCTCATCAACTTTAATAAAGGTTTTTTCTTCTAGACAGTTGTCAAATGTTTTTAACTTTTCAATCATACGATTAATTTGTTTATTTGCTAGCATATGTGTATTCTCCTTATTATAAAAGACATCAAAGACAATTCTTATTATATTTGTCTTTGATGTCTCCGTACACTTTACTTTATTTTTCTAATTATGCTAATATTTCAGAAATTTTAACAACTCTACCTTCATCCAATGATTTTTTTGCAGCCATAGCAATCAATACAGGCTGTAATCCATCATTACCATTTACAAGTGGTTCTTTATCTTCTAAAATTGACTCTACAAAATCAATTGTTTCTTCAATAAATGCGTCATTGTAACGCTCTAAGAAGAACCATGTTGGTTTTGCAATTTCAACTCCTTCATTTGTGCTGATTTTGATTGTTGATTCTAAGTGTTTTCATCTTGTACACAACCATTATCACAATGTACCTCTACTCTTTGATCATATCCGTATTTTGCTGCACGGCTATTATCAATTACACCAATTGCTCCATTTGCAAATCTTAAAGTAACGATAGCAGTATCAACATCATCATACTCTTTAAATCCAGGGTTGATACAAAGTGCACCAAATGTAGATACCTCTGTAACTTCACTTCCAGCTAGGTAACGAACCATATCAAAATCATGAATCATCATATCTGTAAAAATTCCACCTGATACTTTTACATATTCCATTGGAGGTGCTTCTGGATCTCTTGAAGTAACTTTAATGATATGAGGTTTGCCCATTTTCCCTGATTGAATAATATCTCTAACTGCTTTATGGTTCTTATCAAATCTTCTAACAAATCCAACTTCTAACTTTACGCCTGCTTTTTCTACTTCTGCTAATGCAGCTTGAATTTTAGCAACATCTAAATCGATTGGCTTTTCACAGAAGATGTGCTTACCAGCTTTTGCTGCTTTCATAATAAAATCAGCATGTGTATTTGTAGAAGAACAGATAAATACTGCATCTACATTTTTGTCTTCAAACACCTTATCAACATCTGTATATACCTTCTCTACTCCGATGGAAGATGCCCATTCTTTCATTTCTTCATTTAAATATGGGTCTGCAACTGCTTCTACTTTTGCATTATGTACCGCATGTGCGATATTATTTCCATGAAGTTTTCCAATTCTACCTGCACCTAAGATACCTATTCTAACACATTTTTCCATAGCTATTATCTCCTTTTTTTACAATTATATTATAATCCAGTATTGTTTGCAATAAAGCTTCTAGCTTTTAATGCATATTCAAATGGATTTGCTTTTGCTGGGTCTTGCTCTGCTTCTACTAGCATATATCCTTCATAATTATTATCTGCTAGCACTTTAAATATTGGTGCAAAATCAATGCAACCATCTCCTGGTACTGTAAAGGTTCCCATTCTAACACCAGTTAAAAAGCTTAATTTGTTCGCTTTCACTTCATCTACTACTTCTTGACGAATATCTTTTAAATGTACATGTTTAATTCTGTTAATATGCTTTTCAACCATTTCTAGTGGATTTTCTCCACAATATGCAAAATGACCTGTATCAAATAATAAACTTACATATTCTGGATTTGTATTGTCCATCATGCGTTGAACTTCTTCTGCTGTCTGCACAACGGTACCCATATGGTGATGGAATGTAAGTGCAATTCCATATTCTTCTTTTGCAATTTTCCCTAATCGGTTCATTCCATCGCAAAATCTTGCCCACTCTTCATCATTCATCACATATTTTTCATCAAATACTGCAACATCTTGCATCCCTTGAACACTATGACTTTGTTCAGAAGCGCCAATTACTTTTGCTCCTAATGCTTTTAAAAATGCCAATTGTGCACGGAAATCTTTTTCCACTTCTTCAAATGGTTTTGTAATCAAGAAACAAGAAAACCACTGATTACAGATTTCCATTCCTCTTAAATCTAGTGCTCTTTTTAATACTTCTGGATCTTTTGGATATTTATTACCAACCTCTGAGCCTGTAAATCCTGCTAGCGCCATTTCGCTAATACATTGCTCAAATGTATTTTCTTTTCCTAAATCAGGTAAATCATCATTTGTCCATCCAATTGGAGCAATTCCTAATTTTACTTTTGCCTTGTCAAACATATCTTATTTCTCCTTCCTCGTGCAACTTGCACCCTTCCTTACATTAGTAACATTTTGTTAACTGTTACAATTAAATACTTGTATATGATGTTTTACATTTTCATATACCCCTTTTACCATTGCCTCATTTAAAGCAAAATAATTATGAGACTCTCCTTGGCATAAATAATTTTTAGCCTCTGTTGTTAAGCTATTGAAACTAGCCGTTGCAATATTTATCTTATGAATTCCAAGTGAAATCGCTTTTTGGAAATCCAAATCTGTAATTCCACTTCCTCCATGTAAAACAAGTGGGATATCCACTGTTTGATAAATCTTATCTAATATTTCAAATTCCAATGTTGGTGCTACTGGATAATTTCCATGTGCATTTCCAATTGCTACTGCTAATGCATCTACTTGCGTCTCTTTGCAAAACACAACTGCATCTTCTGGATTTGTACAACGAACTTTATGATCTTCACTTCCATCTTCGCTTCCACCAACTAGCCCTAATTCCGCTTCCATCGTTGCACCATATGCTTTTGCTAATTGAGCTACTTCTATTGTCTTTTTAATATTATCTTCAAATGGTAACGTAGAACCATCAAACATAACTGAGGTAAATCCAAACTCTAATGCTTGTTTAACCACCTCAATACTTTGTCCATGATCTAGATGAACCGCTACATCTACTTTTGCATCTTTTGCAGCTTGAACCATCATTGGTGCCATAAGTCCAAGGGGAGAATGTTTCAGTCGAACCTCTGCTATTTGAATAATAATTGGGGTATTCATTTCTTCTGCTGCTCGAATTGCTCCCATTACCATTTCCATATTCCCTACGCTAAAAGCTCCGCAACCACGTTTCTTAATTTTAGCATCATCCAATAATTTTTTCATTGTTACTAAAGCCATCTTTTCACCTCACTTCCCCACTATTCTAGCTCATATAATCATCTTTTATGATTATGTGATTATTATTTGATTATATTTTTATCATATTTTGGAGTTTTTGTCAATATTCCTACCACTTTTTTAGTAAAATCTCTTCCATTTTTTTTAATATCATATTATAATAGATTTATACAAATACTTGTGAGGTAAATATTATGCGTACAAAACGGATTGAATTGATTCAACAATTCATCAACGAAAAAAAGTCGGTATCCATTGATGAACTTTGCGAACACTTTCAAGTTTCAAAAAATACAGTTCGAAGAGACATTGATACATTAGTGAAAAGCAACTTAGTAACAAAGGTTCATGGCGGAGTGACTGCACTAGAAGACTCTTCTATCGTTCCTGAACTCATCCCTTACGAAAAGCGGCATATTGTTGCACTAGACGAGAAAGATACCATCTGTAGATTAGCTGCAGATTGTATCGAAAATGGTGATATTATTTTTATTGATACAGGTACCACTTGTCTAAATATTGTGGATTATATTTCTCACAAAAAATGTACTATATTAACAAATAGCCTACAAGTTTGTTTAAAATCAGTTCCATACCCCAACTTAACTGTTATTGTACTTTCTGGAACACTCAAGCGGGAAACATTTTCCTTTGTAGGAAATACTGTCACAGATTACATCAAAATGTACAATATAAAAAAAGCATTTATGGCATGTTCTGGCCTCAGTGTAGAAAATGGTGTAACCAATGCTTCTACTGAGGAATACCTAATCAAAAAAGTAGTTACAGAAAATTGTCATATGTTATACTTATTAGCAGATCATTCAAAATTTGACCATTTTGCATTAATGACTTATTGCTCTATTTCCCAATTAGACTATTTAATTACAAACAAAGAAGTTCCTACTCGTTATTTAGAATCTTTTGCCAGCAATAACGTCTCAGTCATTACACCCTAAAAGCAGTTACTAAAATCATACGCAACAAAAAACCGACCTCCCAATCCTTAGATTTTTCGTCTAATAATTGAAGGTCGGTTCGTTTTATTATGCGTTTATTTATATATCTCAATTTTATAGCTATTTTCATCCCCTGCAGATTCTAAATATGCTATCGTTGATTTAACAATATAATCATGGTTATCTGATAAACCAAAACACGATTTTCGCTAAAATTTCTTAGGTGGTTTCTCGCTTAATCAAGCACACTGGTAACATTGTTTTCTTAGGAACAATATTTCCTGCATTTGATTCAATTATGGCATCAACTGCAGCTTTAACCATCTCTTTAATCGGCTGATGTATCGTAGTTAATTTCGGTGTTGTTAATGTTGCTAAAAAAACATCATCAAACCCAACTATTTTCATATCTTCTGGAACTCTTTTTCCCAAAAGATAACACGTTTGTAAAATTTGTGCTCCAATTACATCACTAGTTGCAAATACTCCATCAATTGTATCATCCATTCTCAATTGATTTTCGATTTCTTCATAATATTCTAAACGATCATATTGGTGCATGTTAGTGACTACACTTTTATATGTGGTATTATGTTCTTTGCACACAGCTTGGAATCCAAGGGTTCTTGCATCTGCAGGCATTTCACAATGCAACATCCCACTGAAATGTAAGATATTTTTACAACCAGACTCAATTAAATGCTTTGCTGCAATCCTGCCGCCTTCATAGTTATCACATTCAATTGCTGCGGTTCCATTATCTAAATTACGTTCAATGGTCACAATTGGAAAATTTCCTCCTAAGAATTCTTTCGTATGAACACTTCCACTACAAAGAATTACTCCTGCTACACGATTGCTCATACACATTTGAAAATATTCCAACTCTTTTTCATCTTTATCTCTTGAATTGCAAAGAAGAATTTTATAATTTTGTTTTGAAGCATAGTTTTCAATATTGCTTATTAATTC
>CAYJKD010000016.1:0-20919 GCA_964370595.1 uncultured Lachnospiraceae bacterium | reverse complement strand
TATTATCGCTACCGTCATCCATTGCTAAATAACCAACAGTTCCTCCTAAACTAATATCTACCATTTGAGGAGTTTCTGACATATGCTCTGCTTCTAAGCTAATTTTTTCATAAAAAGTAATTCTACCGCTTTTAATACCATAAACTTTTGTATCCCATGTAACTGTATTATTTTCATAGATAACACCATATTTTCTGGCTTCTTCTAAACTATGTAATTCTACTATTTTATGTACATTGGCATCTGTAATATATTGTAAAACAATAGGATGATTTTCATCAATTTCTAATTCCATTGCATCGCTGAGCTGCTCTTGATATTCATAAGATACAGAAGTGAGCAAATCTCTAATCTCTTCATACACACGCTCGAGATCATCTGTAGTTTTACAATGAAACTCTGATTGTTTTCCATCTCCCAAATCTGTAGCAATTCCTTCAATCGTATTCATATCTGACTCAGACATAAAAATTCCCATGGCCAACGTGTTTACACCATAATTAGTTTTTAAAGCTTTTGTCAAACCTGTAACATCTTTAGCTCCATAAGTTGCTGCTCCATCTGTAACGAAAACAATGTAAGTATCTCTCAGTGGATCTTGTGTTTGACCTTCAGTCAATTTTTCTTTTCCAGGAGTATTTTTAATAATTGCTTCTGCTTTCTTAAATGCTGCTTCATGATTTGTCCATCCATAACCACCGGTATGATAAAATTGACGCCACATCGTACTCGTCCACTGGTCCTTTGGTAATAAACTGTTTGAAAACTGAAGTTCATGTTTTGCAAAATTCACAAATGCAATTCTGTTTTCGGAAGAACCTTCAAATATCTGATTGGTTAACTCTCCCATCATATACTTAGACATCATCATTCGGTCAAAACAGTCATCATTTTCAATTAGTTCATCAATTTCATTAATTGAAGCCCCTGCTGCAAGATCTATTGGCGAATAATATGGGATATCAGGTCGATCTTTAAGATTCCTCAAATCTGTAATCTGAGTAAAGCAATCACTCATATTTGCTTTATTATCTGAATCAGAAATCATAGCAACACCTGGGTCAGCTGGTAAATTATTATCTAATGTAGCAATTGTATCTAATTCTAAATCGTTGTCTAATTCTTCTTCATCTTCGTTTTCCTCTGCATTCGATGGGGTCGCATTCGATGGTGTTGCATTCGATGGTGTTGCCTCTGGCACCCTTACTACTGGAGTAGCATTTGTTGGGGTAGCTTCATCCATTTCTAAATGTGCTACTGCCATATCTGAGTTTCCTACCTCAATCAAGCTAAGACCATCAGAAAAAATTGTCGCCTCGTTGATATTCTCATCCGTGATGGAATAGTGAATCGCATTTGGATTGAATCCTGATACACCTAATTGTTTACCACTTTCAACTGAAATACTCACATCTCCTACTCCAATTGAACTTGATGTTTGTTCATTAAATTCTTTAACAAATTGTTTCTTAATCTCAGTAATATGTTCACTCGTACGCCATCCAATACTTACACTTAATTTAGATGGATTAAAAAAATATGTATATTTTTTTGAATTCACTGTGACTTGAAACTTGTAATAATGATTTTCATTTAAACATGGATTGGTATTTTGTCCTTGAAATCGTTCACTACTATATCCATTGGATCCCATATTCATACTACCCGATTGATCCATCAAGAAAATCACATCAATGGGTTTCATTGTTTCTGCTCCTAAGAAATCAATATCTGTACGAATAATTCCTTCCTCTTTATCCTCCTCTGAGTTAAAAGAATAGTTTTTTTGACCAACACCAAAGCTATCACTGATTCCTTCCTCTAGATGACTCATAGCTGTATGAAAATCTTCTGGTGCATCCTGAATCGTGCCTGGATAACTAACCTCTGTTAGCCAAAGTTCATCATCAATGACTGTTGCTAATTGAATTACATCGTCCGATGCATATGATGATCGAATTCCGAACACCACCCCCACTGTTAATGATATTACAAGCAACATCGCTATTATTTTTGTTACAATTCCACTAGGTGCAATTGATTTTGTAGACATACTATATCCCCCAACTTCTATACAACACATTTATTATTTTTCACTATTTTACAACTAAATGGTAAAACAAACAATATTTGTTTTTAAATATAACACTTTCAACAAATAAATATAACACTTTGACTTATATTAGTTTATAATACTTACATGCATTCCAAATTCCATTATGGTCAATTTCATCTGTTACATAGTCTGCGATTCCTTTTAACTCTTCTATGCTATTTCCCATAGCAATGCCAAGACCAGCTATTTCTAATATTTCATAATCATTCATACTATCCCCGAATGCAATCGTATCCTTTATGCTAATTTTAAAATAATCACATAAATATTTTAATCCATCCCCTTTGGATATAGAACCATCAATCAAATCTGCTCCTTGCTTTCCAGCAAACATAGGTAATCGCAATTGCGGAAATTCTTTTTTCATTGCTTCAACTGCTTCCTCATTTCCTATAAAAGCCATTGTATACACTTTCATTTCGAGTAATTGATATGGATTAACAAAAGTTCTCATAGATGCACCGAACCGTTGATAATCTAACGCTTCAACAATATTGGGATTTACATAGTAATCTTCGTTGTTAGATGACATCCCTACAGCAAAAGGTTTTCCTTCTACATATTTTAAAATATTTTCCACAAGTTTCGGTTCCATCACTCGTTCAAAAACAAGCTTATCTCTTACGGTTATTTTTGTTCCATTTAAATGAATAATTCCATCTGGATTAATAATTTCTTTAAGGCCACTGCTATAGTGAGCATCCATATCTCTTCCAGTAGAGATTATAATATAAAAAGATTCTCGTAATTGCTCCAATGCATCAAGAGCAGATTGTGGTATTTCCCAAGTTTTATGATTAAGTAGCGTCATATCAATATCAAAACAAACGATTTTTTTCCTATTATCCTTATTCACATTCAAATACTCCTTTGTTACAAAAACTTAATTTTCTATTTTACTAAAATAATGAAACATATTAATGGGTAATATATGATTTATTAAAGAGGTGCTATGATAAAAAGATTATAAACATAGATTATAACTCTAATACTTAAATTAATCGGAGTAACAGGATTTGAACCTGCGACCTCTCGGCCCCCAGCCGAACGCGCTACCAAGCTACGCCATACTCCGAATCTTTTTTGATTATACCAAATAACTAAGGCTTTGAAAAGAACTTTTCAATAAATATAAAGGGAAGAAACGTATTTTTTTCTTCCCTTTATATCAATAATTATTTTTCTAGTGTATTTGCAATTTCTGTAAAAATCACACCAAGTCCATGTGCTCCTGCATCTGGATAACCTAAACTTCTCTCTCCAACAGTCCCTGCACGTCCCATTCTAGCAACAATTTCTTTTGTCTTTTCTGCACCATCTACAGCTGCTGCAGCTGCTGCCTTGAATACTTCTACAATATCATTATCATTTTTTGCAGCACTCCATGTATCTGCACAAGGCACTAATGCATCTATTAATGTTTTATCACCAACAACCGCACCTCTTCCAAAAGAACGCTCTCCTGTTTTCTGAATTCCATCTACAGCTGCTTGCATCATTTTAGCGAATCCTTCTACTGAAAGTTCTGTACAATTACCTGCTACTTTTCCAGCAGCTCGGAATGCAGATCCCCAAATTGGTCCAGATGCTCCACCACAATACTCCATAATTACCATAGAGCATTCTTCAAGAATTTTTCCAATGGTATCTTGTTCTTTAATTGTAGCCCATTCACGCTTTAATTGCTTGAATCCTTTTGCTACACTCATTCCAAAATCTCCATCCCCTGCGTGTGAATCAAGCTCACAGAATGGAACTTCATTCTCAATAATTACTGCACTCATTTTGTCAATGATGTAGAGTAAGTTATCTTTTGTAATTTTATTATCACATATCTTTTTGAATGTTTCCTCTGTTTCTACCGCAAAGTTTACTTCTTCTGTTTTACATATTTCCTCTATAGCAACGAATTCTACATCTTTTTCATCTTCAAATACTTTAAATCCAGGTGCTTTACAAGCTTTTCCAAGATATTTTTTCAATTCGTCATCTAATTTAAGAATCGTAATTGATGCACCTTCCATATCGATACTCGTCATGTAGTTTCCTACAAAAACTTTTGAAGCAACGATATTTTTTGTGTTTAGTTCTTTTGCCACACAATTATTTAATAAGTATAATTCTTGAAGTGGTGTTGCACCAAATCCATTAATCATTACTGCAACCTCTTCATTTTCATTGCAATTTAACTCTTTTACGAGAGCATCTACCATACGGTTTGCTAGTTCGTCTGCAGTTGCAACCTTTTCTCTACGAATGCCCGGCTCACCATGAATCCCTACTCCGTACTCCATTTCATCGTCTCCTAGCTCAAATGTAGGAGTTCCTTTTGCAGGTACGGTACAAGATGAAAATGCGAAACCAATACTCTTCATATTTGAATTCACTTTTTCTGCAATTGCTTTTACTTCTGCTAGAGATCCACCCTCTGCTGCTTTTGCTCCAGCAATTTTATGAACAAAAACAGTTCCGGCTACCCCTCTTCTACCTACTGTATAAAGGCTATCTTCCACAGCAATATCATCATCAACTTTCACATAATCAACTTCAATTCCATCTTCTGATGCAAGATATGCTGCATTTTTAAAGTTCATCACATCACCGCTATAATTTTTAATAACTAGTAATGTTCCTTTATCACTTGCTGTCTCTTTAATCGCTTTGTATACTTGAATTTGTGACGGAGAAGCGAACACATCTCCACACACAGCGGCATCTAACATCCCCTCACCTACAAATCCTGCATGTGCAGGTTCATGACCACTACCGCCTCCTGAAATTAAAGAAACTTTATTTTTATCAATTTCTCTTTTTTTAATAATTTTAAATTTTTGTACAAATTCTAATTCTTTATGTGCATTTGCAATTCCTGCACACATTTCCATTACAACTGTTTCTGGTGTGTTAATAATCTTTTTCATGCTTCATTAACCTCTTTTCTTGAATTCTTTTCCGATTCTATCTGCTGTGATAATTGCCGCTGCTACATCATCTGCTGTAACAGGGAATGGCATTGCATGTACAGATTCTTCTGGAATACAAGCTTTTTTAGCAACTTCCATCAATGTTTCATCTGAGATTTCTTTCACTCCAATATCTTCTAAACAAACTGGTAAGCCTACACTTAAGCAGAAATCAATTACTTCTTCAATCTCTTCTCCATCTGCATTTTCAAGTACCAATTGACAGATTGTTCCAAAAGCAACCTTCTCTCCATGATAGTAGTGGTGTGCTTCTTCAAGGATTGTTAGGCCGTCATGAATTGCATGAGCCCCTGCTAAACCACCACTTTCAAAACCAAGTCCTGATAGTAGGATATTCGCTTCTACAATATTTTCTAATGCTTGTGTAACACGATTTGTATCACAAGCTAATTTTGCTTTTAATCCATCTTCTAATAATGTTTCATAACATAATTTTGCTAGTGCTAGTGCAGTTTTTGTTCCTACTCCTGGTTCACATACTCCTTCATTTGCTCCACATGGAAGAGAAGCATTTACTCTTGCAAATGATTTTGCTGACGCACGAGCTTCGAAATAAGTAGAAAGTGCATCTCCCATACCTGAAACTAAGAATCTTGTAGGAGCTTTTGCAATTACAGTTGTATCAATCAATACAACACTTGGGCTTTGTCTAAAATATGCATAATCATCAAATGCCCCATCTGGAGTATATAGAACTGCCGAATGGCTTGTAGGTGCATCTGTCGCTGCAATTGTTGGAGCAATAATTAAGTTCCCTCCCTCGGCAACACATTTTGCTGTATCAATTGCTTTTCCTCCACCTAAACCAATGGTGCAGTCACAATTATTTGCCTTAGCAACTTCTTGTAGTCTTTTCACTTCATCTCTTGAGCACTCGCCACCAAAGTTGCTTTCTACAAATGTTACACCAAATTTTTCTGCGGTTTTATCTAATTTATCTTTCACACGATTTACATCGTCTTTATGTGCGATTAAAAGTGCTGACTTTCCAAAAGTATTTACAAAATAACCTAAATTTAATAACTCATTTTCTCCTTGTACATATTTTGTTGGACAAATAAATGCTTTTCTCATAATAAAACTCCTTTTCTCTTTAAAATTTTCTATTGATAAAATTGTTGCTTTTGAAATTGAATTTCCCACTCAACTATGTTACAATTATTGATATTTACACATGGAGGATTACACATGCGCACAACATTTTCACTGGATAAAATCATCAACCTAAATAAATGGCAAACGATACAAGATTCCATCTCTCAACTGTCCCACCTTGCCATTTTAACCACAGATTTTAAGGGACAAGCGCTTACCAAACATAGTAATTGTAGTAATTTTTGCAACTATGTAAGAAACGTTCCTTCCTTAGCAAAACAATGCCAAAAATGTGATGCTAGAGGTGGATTAGAAGCAGTTCGTATAAATAAACCTTATATTTATCGGTGTCATTTTGATATCATTGATATCGCTATACCGATTGAAGTTAATAACAAATACATTGGTGCAATCCTTGCAGGGCAAGTTCGCCTTCTTTATCCTGAAAAGGGAAATCACCTTGAACAAATTGTATCGGCTTCCCCATCTTATTTTGAAATTATTCAATCTTCTCCGAAACTCAGTGAATACTATGACGCACTACCTCGGCTAGATTGTGATCATATTTATTCAACTGCTTTAACCTTGTATCAAATATCGAAATACATTGTCGAAGAATCATTAAGCCAAGATCTTATCACTAATACGAATCCGTCAACGCTTTCATTACACAACGATGTATCTGACCTTTCAGATCATGATATTAACATCGCCAAAGATCGTTTATCGAGTCTCGCTCTCAATAAACATTTTACCGATAATTCAAATAACACAGAATCAATTACAAATAATTCTGTTATTGCTCCTGCGATTTCGTATATATACAATAATAAACAAGAATTTCTTTCATTAAAGGATGCTTCCATTCTTTGCCATGTCAGCTCTAGCTATTTCAGCCGCCTATTCTACAAGGAGGTAGGGGAAAACTATTCGACTTTTTTATCAAACCTAAAGGTTACATGGTCGAAACAACTCCTTGAGAATACAGACTGGCCAATTTCAAAAATAAGTGAAGAATTAGGATTTAATGAACCTGCATATTTCATTAAAACATTCAAAAAATATGAAAGGATAACCCCTGCTGTATATCGAAAATACTTAAAACACTGACTTATCGATTATTTACTTGATCGATAAGTTCAGGTATTACTTTAAATAAATCATCGTTAATTGAATAATGAGCAATTTGATTAATTGGCGCGTTTGGATTTTTGTTAATCGCTATAATGCACTCCGCCTCTTGCATTCCTGTCATATGTTGAATTGCTCCTGATATACCACAAGCAATGTAAATCTTTGGCTTTACAGTGGTTCCTGTTTGTCCAATTTGTCTCTCAGGTTCAATCCAACCATTATCTACTGGAGCACGAGAAGAAGCTACTTCTCCTCCAAGTGCATCCGCAAGTTTCTTAATCAATTCAAAACCTTCAGCACTACCAAGTCCTCTCCCTCCTGCTACAATAATTTCAGCATCTGATAAAGAAACTCTATTTTTCTTTTCTAAAATAACATCTACAATTTTTGTAGTGATATTATCTGCATTTATCTCTGGAGTAATCGTAGTGATTAGAGATGCAGAATCTGACTTCTGTGCTTTTTCCATTACTCCTGGTCTTACAGTAGACATTTGTGGACGATTTTTAGGACATATAATCGTTGCCATTAAATTTCCTCCAAAAGCTGGTCTTGTCTGTAATAATTTTCCATCTGTTTCATCAAATTCCAATTTCGTACAGTCAGCTGTAAGCCCAGTCCCTACTCTTCCAGCCACACGAGGTGCTAGGTCACGGCCTAGTGTTGTTGCACCTACTAACACTACTTCTGGTTTTGATTCTTCTATATAGTCACAAATTACTTTTGTATATGCCTCAGTTGTATAATTTTCTAACAACTCATGTTCAAAATATACAACCTCATCTGCACCATAAGTAGCTAATTCTTGAATCTCCTCGCTCATCTTATTTCCTAAAACAACTACTTTAATTATGCTTTTTTTAACATTAGATAGCTTTCTTGCTTCTCCTACTAATTCTAAGGTAATTGGTGCTATTTTACCAAATTTCTGCTCACCAATTACATATATTCCTTGATATTCTTCTAAATTCGTTTTGGTATTTACTTTTGCTCTTTCCATAATTCACCCCTATATAAGATTTTCTTTCACTAATGCTTCCACTAATTGAGTTGCAGTTTCTTTCGCGTTTCCAACTAGTTGTATTCCATTAAATTCTTTTACAGGAACAAAACTTTTATATACATTGGTTGGAGAATTTCTAACACCTATCTGTGATAGATCCACATCAATATTTTCTATGTTCCAAGTTTTAACTAACCCTTCTTCTCTATATGCTTTTGCAATTAATCTAGCATCGCAATATCTTGGCTCGTTTAATTCCTTAATTGCTGTTACTAGAACAGGGAATGGCGTTTCATAAACAAAGTATCCTTCTTCTATCATTCGTTTTACTCTGATTTTCCCATCTTGAATTTCAATATCACTTGCATATGTTACTTGTGGAATATTTAAGAATTCAGCTATTTCTGGACCAACTTGAGCTGTATCTCCATCAATTGCTTGTCTTCCACACATTACAATATCATATCCACCCATTTTTTCAATTGCTGCTGCTAAAATAGTAGCTGTTGCCCATGTATCAGACCCAGCAAATGCACGATCTGATAGTAAAATTGCGTCGTCAGCACCCATTGCAATCGCTTCTCTAAGCGCCACGTCAGCTTGAGGAGGTCCCATGCTCAGAACACTTACATGCACATCTTCATGCTTATCTTTAATTGCAAGAGCCGCTTCAATTGCATTCATATCATCTGGGTTAATAATACTAGGTACTCCCTCTCGTATTAAGGTTCCTGTTTCTTTATTTATCTTAACTTCATTTGTATCAGGAACTTGCTTTACACAAACTATAATTTTCATTCTTAACTGCCTCCACTATTTTCTATTCTTTAACCAATAATTCCTCTACCAATAACCAACTTACAAATTTCGCTTGTTCCTTCATAGATTTCTGTTATCTTTGCATCACGATACATTCTTTCAAGTGGATAGTCTTGCATATATCCATAGCCACCATGAATTTGAAGTGCAAGATTCGTAATTTCTCTCGCTGCTTCTGATGCATACAATTTTGCCATAGCTGCCTCTGATGTTACTCTCTTTCCTTCATTATACATACGTGCTGCGGTATAGGTTAAAAGTCTTGCAGCTTCAAGTTTTGTCTTCATGTCAACTAAATACCATTGTAATCCTTGGTTATGGCCAATTGGGCTACCAAATTGTACTCTTCCTTTTGCATACTCCACCGATAACGCAAATGCTTCTTCTGCAATTCCAAGTGCTTGAGCTGCTGCTACTGAAATTCTTGCTCCATCGATACAAGTTAATGCGATTTTAAAAGCTCCGTTTAATTTTCCTAAAATTTGAGATTTATGTACACGTACATCTTCAAGAATTAGCTCTCCTGTTTGTGATCCTCTAATTCCCATCTTTTCTTCTATTTTCCCGATAGATAATCCTTCTGCTCCTGCATCTATTAAAAATGCTGTTAAACCTCTCGTTTTTAATTTTGGTTCTGTAGATGCGAATACTGTATACATTCCAGCTTTTCCAGCCCCTGTAATAAAGCATTTCGCCCCATTAATCACATAATAATCACCATCTTCAACTGCAACTGTTTGTACATTAGCTGCATCAGATCCAGCATTTGGTTCTGTTAATGCAAAAGCTGCAATCATTCCACCTGATATGAATTTAGGAAGATACATTTCTTTTTGTTCTGGAGTTCCGAATTTTTGTAAAGGTGCCACCCCTGCTGAGTGAATCGAATAAACTGCCGCAGTTGCTGCACATTTTCTCGCAATTTCTTCCGTAACAATGGTTTGTGCTACTCGGTCAAGACCTGTTCCACCATACTTTGCATCCATTCCAACTGCCATATACCCAAACTTAAATAATTTATCCACTGATTCTTGAGGATATTTATGCTCCCTATCAATTTCTGCTGCTAAAGGTGCGATTTCATTTTCTGCAAATTTTCTAATTTGTTGGCGTAGCATAATGTGCTCTTTTGAAAATTCAATATTCATTCTCTTTCTTCCTCCTAAAAATCAAATATATTTGAATCCATTTCTTTCAATGATTCTGAAATAATCGGATTAAATTCCATATGATCTAAAATATCTTTTGTAAGATCAACTCCTGGTGCAATTTCTATTAACATAATACCGTCTTCTGTCAATTCAAAGACTGCTCGTTCTGTTACATATAAAATAGTTTGATCACCTTTAGCAGCAACTTCTCCACTAAAACTAATCTGCTCCACTTTTTTAACAAATTTCATAAACTTGCCTTCTTGTTCTATTACAAGTTTATTATCTTTTATATTAGTAACTGCTCCTCCTCCGGTAAATGGAAAGCAGTAAACTACTTTTTTAGCTGAAGTGGTTAGGTTTATAAAACCTCCAACTCCAATTAAATTCGATCCACTTTTGCTGACATTTACATTTCCAACTGCATCTACTTGCATTGCTCCAACAAAAGTTGCATCTAATCCTCCACCATCATAGAAGTCAAATTGATTTCCTTGTTCTTGTAAAACTTCTGCGTTGATTCCTGCTCCGAAACACACACCACCAACTGCTGCTCCATTAATAATCCCTGATTCAATGGTTAATGTTAAATCTGTCACAAAATCTTTTGCAATCTTACCAACACCTTCTGCTACTCCGATTCCTAGATTAATCACATCTCCATCTTCTAACTCCATTGCTGCACGTTTAGCAATAATCATACTATCCAAGCCTCGAGTTTTTCCTTTTCCTTTTACGATCTCACTATTAATCTGGATTACCTTATTTAGCTCTTCTTCTACTTGTGCTTCTGGCACAATCCACTCTCCAGATACAGCTGGATTATATTGCTCTAAAAATGATTGCTTTTGATCTGGTACTACTATGATTGCATCAATTAAAACATTTGGTATTTTTACCAATCTTCTTTCTGCTGCAATTCCTGATAAGCGTTCTACTTGAACGATTACTTTTCCACCATTTGCTTTTACACACATTGCACATTCATATGGATCACCAAGTACAGCCTCTTTTTCCATTGTAATATTTCCATTTACATCTGCTGTAGTACCCCTTAATATGGCAACATTAGGTTTAATCGCTTTGTAGAATAGATATTCTTCTCCACCAATTTCCATTACTTCAGATAAATAGTTTTTATCAGATCGTGCATTCATACATCCGCCACCATTTCTAGGATCTATAAATGTTTTCAATCCGACTCTACTTAATATACCTGGTTTTCTTCCTGCTGATGCACGAACAATATGAGAAAATATTCCAAGTGGCATATTATAAGCTTCTATTTTTTCTTCTCTTGTCAGTTTTGAAATCCCTCTCATCGGAACAAAATGGGAAGATGTCACTCTACTTACCATTCCCTCTAAGGAAATATGCTCAATCATATCTGTTTCATTCCATACCCCTTGTCCTGCTCCACTGATATATTTCAAATTATTTGGATGTCCCTTTTCACGGAACTTCTTTCCTAATTCAATCACAGTTGCTTCAGGGAAGCCCATCGAGCCAAAGGCATTAAATAATATTTCATCGCCATCGTTTATCAACTCAATGGCTTTTTGGATGCTCATTACTTTTTTCATTCTGTCACTCCCGCATACTGTTATTTTTTACAATTTTTCTTCCAATAATTATTTTTTGTATCTCTCCTGACCCATCAACAATATCAAACATTTTAGCAATTTTATAACACCTATTAACCATATTAGAATCTAACAATCCAAGTGCACCAAAATACTGAACACACTCTGTGGTTACTTCTACTGCTACTTTAGGTGCGAACAACTTACTTTGTGCTGCAATGTAGGAAAGTTCTGGATCTTTCTGGTCCATTAATTCTGCTGTATGATACACTAGTTGTCTTGCTGCAGAAACCTTTGCAGTTAATTCTGCTAGTTTCCATTGAATCCCTTCACTATGTAGAATCGGTTTTCCCATTGATATTCTTCCTGCTAAGAATTCAGCAGTAAGATCTAATGACCGTTGTGCCAAACCTACACAAATTGCTGGTACATAAACTCTTGCTACATCAATGGATGCTAATGCCTCTTGAAATCCCCTTAAACTAAGTAATCGATTTTTAGGAACTTTTACTTGATCAAACCTGATTCTAGCAGTTCCTAATAATTTTGAGCATGAAATTGATTTTTCATCATCAATTGTGATTCCAGCGCTGTTGCGGTCAACTAGAAGCATTTTCATACTTTTGGGTTGTCCATCTTTGGCAATCAAAATAAAATAATCTGAAAATACTGCATTTGCAATCCAATCCTTTGTTCCATTAACACAATAACAATCTTCTTCTTCTGTAATCAATGAAGTGGTAGACATTGGATCCGAACCACATGTAGATTCTGAAAATGCATACCCAACAATTTTTTTACCTTCTACCAACTCTTTTACTATTTCTATGATTTCTTCATCATCAGAAAGCCGTTCTATCAATAATGCAATATTATTTTGTAGCTGTAGCCCGAAGGAAGCCTCAGGGCTTCCATGGGCTAATCCTTCATAGATTCCAGCTATATCAAAATAACTCAAATTTTTTCCACCAACAACCGATGTTGAGTTCAAGCCGCAGTAACCTGTTTCTACTAATTTTGTAAACCATTCTCTTTGGCTTGGATTTTCTTCATATCGATCTAAGTTGGGTTGGATTTCTTCAATTGCAAATTTTTTGGCTTTTTCATATAATTCAATAGATTTCCTATTGCTCATATCAAAACTCCTCTCGATCAAGTACCACTCTTTAGACCCTGTGGCTTCACATTTCCGTTTTTCTTCGCTTCTCTTCTTTTGTAATGCATTTGCTTCAATGTACCATATATTCCATTCGGAATAAACAATACTACAAGCACTAGGATTACGCCATAAATAATTAGGTATGCTCCTTGGTAGGTACTTCCTAGCCAAGTTCTTAAGAAGATTTCCATTGGTCCTAAAATCACTCCACCAATAAATGGTCCAAATACAGTTCCTGATCCTCCAATAATTGTAATAATTGCAGCTTTTTGTGAAATTACTGTATTGAATGATCCGAATGGATCTATAAACAATGTATACATTGTATATAAACTACCTGCTAAGCTTGTAAAAACCGCACTAATTAGAAGCGCATAAATTTTATTTGCATAAATGTTAATTCCAAGTGATGCAGCTGCAATATCATCTTCTCGAATCGCAATTAGGTTTGAACCTAATTTTGATTTGTTGATAAATGCTGTCAATAGCAATATAGATCCTACTAATGCTACAAATAACATATAATTCACTTTAGAATTGCTAAAAATCATGTTCATAAATGATGGCTCATAAGGTACTGTAATACCAACTGCTCCACCTGTTAAATCTGTTAGTCGAAGTGCAAATATCTGTAAGATTACAGTTACTGCAATTGTGGATAATGAAAAATAAAAGCTTTTTAATCTCAATGCTAACATTCCGATAAATAATGCCAATATCATAGAAACTATCGCTCCAATGATCATTGTAATCCAAGGTGACATTCCCATTTTTGTAAATAAGATTACTGTTGTATATTGTCCAACACCCATAAATGCAACGTGGCCAAGTGATAAACTACCGGCATATCCACACATGATGTTCCATGCTCCAGCAATTGCTGTAAAATACAATGTAGTGATCATAATATCTATTGTATACTTATTTTCCACTAGCAAGCCTAGGAGAGATGCAATAATCAGACCAATAATAATCAAATAATCTTTTCTCATTTTTTTAATCATTATGATTCCGCCTTCCTATAAGTAATTTTCTTCATATTGATTCCTGTAAACAGCCCTTGTGGACGAACAATAATAATAACAACGAAAATAATGAAGTAGACTACTTGTCTCATATCAGCTCCTAAATAATATCCACTGACTGCCTCTGTAATTCCGATGATAATACCACTTAATAACGCTCCTTGTAAATGTCCTAGGCCTCCTAGTATTACAATAATCCATGCAATAATGTTGTACTGAGAACCTATTGTAGGTTGTGTTGGATAAAGTGTCATTAGCAATGAACCTGCCATTGTAGCTGTAATCGTTCCTAGAATAAATGCAGCTAAATCTACTTTTTTCACTGAAATCCCCATCAACTGTGCAGCTTCTCTATTTTGCCCTACTGCTTTCATCGCTCTTCCGAAGTTTGTGTGATTGATCATATAAATCAATACTGCTGTTGCAATAATTGCAATTGCAAAACTAATTAACATTTCGATTGATAAAAACAATCCTCCAATTTTAAAGCTTGTTCCAAATGTTGCTGGTATTGTTTTTACATCTGATTTAAAGAACATCAAAATCACATTTTGCAGTATCATCGAAATACCAAGCGACAATAGGATATGGCTCAAACTTGAACCTCCGATTGTTTTTTTAATAACTGCAAAGATAATTAATCCAAATGCAACTGCACCTACGATTACAAACGGCCATGAAAGATATGGGTTTAGCCCCATTGATTGGTAGCAAACAAATGCTAAATAAGTACCAATCATTACAAAATCACCATGGGCGAAATTGATATATTTTGAAACTCCTAATATAAGGGAAAGTCCTATACTTAAAAGCGCATATACTCCACCTAATAAAATACCTGATACTAATAATTGTCCTAACATTCAACTACCTCTCTTCCCATGGTGTAAGTGGTAAATCTACAGCTTCTCCAACTTTTAAATTTTCTGGATAGATTGTTACCATCTTGCCATCTTGCCATTGCATAGCAGATAGAATTGCTCTTTGGTTTTGTCCTTTTTCATCAAACTTAACTCCTGCTCCTGTTGGTAGAGTACCCTCAGGAATATCAATTGCATGTGCTGCTTCAACCATAGATTTTGTATCTCTTGGATCAGTAGCTTTTCCAACAACATCATTTAATAATACCCACATTGATTGCCATTCAAGGTATCCGATTGTAGGTGATGCATATCCTTGTTTTTCTTCAAATCTCTTTTGGAATTCCTTAACAAGTTCTTGCATTTCTGGCTCTAGATTTTCAACCATTGGTTGATTTGTTGGGTCAATATCAATAATCCCTTGTGCATCATCGCCCAATCCATCTGCATATGCATCAAGTCCATATCCTGAACCGATACCCAACCATAGTTGAGGAGTAAATTCTAATGATTTTGCTTGTTTTGTAATGTTAATTGCGTCATTGATATAAGAAGTAATGATAACTACATCTGGAGCACTTTCTTTCATTTTCAAAACTATAGAAGATGCATCTTGTATATTAGATGCATATAATTCATCTAATATTACATTTAAATTATTTTCTGCTGCATATTGTTGAACACCTTTTGCAACTGACTGTCCAAAATCTCCGTTATCTGAAACAATTGCAATTTTTGGAGCATCAATTCCAACTTCTTTTGAAAGGTTATCTGCGATTTTTCCAGCTTCAATTCCAAATGTTGTTCCACTTACATGAGTACGGAATACTGATTGATATCCTTGCTCTGTCAGACGGTCTGTAACAGAAATTGCTTCCCAATACAATGCATCATTCCTATTACAAATGCTAGCAGCTACCTCTGCAATTGCACTACCATAAACACCAGTAACTACCTTTACTCCTTCTGCTTGAACAAGTCTTGTCACTTCATTTTGTGCAGATGTTGCATCTGGTGTATCTGCTACTACTGCTTCGATTAAAGTTCCATTGACACCACCCATTTCATTAAATTGATCGATTGCTATCATTTGAGCTACATAACTATCTTCTCCCGAAACAGCTAATGCTCCACTTCGAGGTTGAATTACTCCGATTTTAATCGTATCTCCTACTGCATCTCCACCACTACATGCCACTAATGAAGCCATAGATGCACCTACTAAAGTTGTTGCTACTAATTTCTTAATAAAATTCTTTTTCATACTACATCCTCCTATATTCCTAAATATGATTTTCTTAAATTATCATCTTTTAACAAATCAGCACCCTTGCCTTCCATGGCAATTTTTCCATTCTCCATTACATATCCTCGATCTGCTATCGATAACGTTTTTTGAACATTTTGTTCTACTAATAAAATAGTAATATTATCTTTACTTACTTTTTCAATAATTTCAAATACCTGTTGTACAATAATTGGTGCTAATCCTAAAGATGGTTCATCTAGAATTAATAGTTTTGGATTTGCCATCAAAGCTCTTCCAATTGCACACATCTGTTGTTCTCCACCAGACATCAGTCCAGCCATCTGTGATTCTCTCTCTTTCATTCTAGGAAACATTTCATATACTTTTTCTATATTCTTTTTATAATCAGCACGAGCTCGCTTACTATAGGAACCCATTCTTAAGTTTTCTGCAACTGTCATCTGTGGAAAAAGTTTACGACCTTCCGGACATTGAATAATTCCAAGTTCAACTCGCT
Source organism: uncultured Lachnospiraceae bacterium (assembly GCA_964370595.1). Lineage (GTDB taxonomy): Bacteria > Bacillota > Clostridia > Lachnospirales > Lachnospiraceae > Brotaphodocola. Next base: position 4,224 of record CAYJKD010000016.1, on the reverse strand, counting down.
CAGTTGCAGTCATTTTCGTAATATCTTTTCCATCAAACTCGATAATACCATTCCACAATTTATTAATACCACAAAGTCCGCTAATCAATGTGGATTTTCCAGCAGCATTGGATCCAACAAGACTTACAATCTCTCCTTGATTGATTTTCATATTTACATTGAACAGCACTTGGCTTTCTCCATATCCCATTTCTATATTAGCTAGTTTGAGCATCGTAATCTCCTCCCAAGTACGCCTTAATCACTTCTGGATTTTGCACCACTTCATTTGGTTCTCCATATGCGATTAACACACCATTATTCAATACTGCAACTTTATCAGATAATCTCATGATTGCTTTCATTTTATGTTCAATAATCAGTATTGTAATCCCGCTATCGCGAATTGCTTCAATTACATCTAATATTTCCTCTGTTTCTTGACTATTTAATCCACCCATAACCTCATCTAATAATACCATCTGTGGTTCTAATGATAGAATTCGAGCAATTTCTAATTTCTTTTTGATTGCTAAAGGCAAATTCGATGGTAAAATATCCTTATACTTTTCAATTCCTAATAGAGTCATTGCTTCTAGGGCTTTCTTTTTAGCAACCGCTCGATTCTTATGTTTTTGAAATGCTCCTACCATTACATTTTCTAATGAAGTAATGTTATTAAACGGCTTTACCACTTGAAAGGTTCTCGCTAATCCTTTTTTTGCAATGTCATACGTCTTTACTGAAGATATTTCTTCTCCTTGAAAATAAATTTCTCCTGTTGATGCTGGAAATAAGCCTGATATAACATTGAACAATGTGGTCTTTCCAGAACCATTTGGACCTATAATTCCGATAATGGACCCTTCCTCCACTTCAAGGCTTACGTCATTTACTGCTACAAGCCCGCCAAACTTTTTCGTTACATTTTTGACTTTTAACAAAACTCTTCCTCCTCACATAAATATTCCTGTATCCGTTTCATTTAGTTGTCTTATCACTATGTTTGTATAAACACAAATACATGCATTAGTGATTTCGACTGTTTTCCCTTGTTCTAATTATATTCTCTTGTACATTATTTTGCATTATACGATTATGACACAAAATAGAATTCTTTAATAGGATTTTTTTGTTTTTTTCATCAATAATAGGATTTTTTTGTCATATTAACCGAATTTTGTAATTTATCGCAAAAAAAGACACTGATATTTATATATAATACCAATGCCTTTTATATTCATATTTAGTAATTATTCATAAAGAGTTGTTGAGAGATATCGATCTCCAGAATCTGGTAGCACAACAACAATCGTTTTCCCTACATTCTCGTCTCTTTTAGCAACATCTATTGCTGCATACAATGCAGCTCCTGATGAAATCCCTAACAACACCCCCTCTTTTGTTGCTAATAATCTAGCAGTATCATAGGATTGTGTTTCATTTACAGTAATTATTTCATCAATAATATCTGTATTTAGAATATTAGGTACAAATCCAGCCCCAATTCCCTGAATTCCATGTTTTCCAGGCGCTCCACCAGATAATACAGGGGAATTAACTGGTTCTACTGCCACGATTTGAATTGTACTATCTTTCCCTTTTAAAAATTCTCCTATTCCTGTAACGGTACCTCCAGTGCCTACACCAGCAACTACAATATCAAGTTTCCCATCTGTATCTTCATAAATTTCTGGTCCTGTACCACATCTATGAGCTTGTGGATTAGATAAATTATCAAATTGCCCTAGCATTATGGCTTTGCTATTCTCAGCAACAATTTCTTTTGCTTTCTCTATAGCTCCTTTCATGCCTTTTGCACCTTCTGTAAGGACCAATTTTGCACCATATGCCTTTAATAATTTCCTACGCTCCACAGACATGGTTTCTGGCATAACTAATTGTAGAAAATATCCTTTAATTGCTGCTACCATTGCTAACCCTATTCCAGTATTCCCTGAAGTCGGCTCTACAATCGTCATTCCACTTTTTAAAATTCCTTTTGCTTCTGCATCTTCAATCATTGCCAACCCTATTCGATCTTTTACAGAACCCGCAGGATTAAGGTATTCTAATTTTGCTAGGATTCGAGCTTTACAGCCACATTCTTTTCCAATTCTTTGTAGTTCAACTAAGGGAGTTTTCCCAATCAATGGTATCATAGAATCATATATTTTACTCATAGCGCACTCTCCTTTACTTTACAGCTAGAAATCCTTTTTCTAAATCTTCAATTATGTCATCAATATGTTCTGTTCCAATTGATAAACGAATAGAATTGGGCTTAATTCCACATGCTAGTAGTTCTTCTTCTGTCATTTGAGAGTGGGTTGTTGATGCTGGATGAATTACAAGAGACTTCACATCTGCTACATTTGCTAGTAAAGAAAACAATTCTAAACTCTCAGTGAATTTTCTTGCTGTATCTCCATCTCCCTTTACTTCAATAGAAAATATAGAGCCAGCCCCATTAGGGAAGTATGCATCATATCGCTCTTTCTGAACACCTGTTGCAATAGACGGATGGTTTACTTTTTCTACTTGTGGATGATTATTTAAATACGTAACTACTTTCAAAGCATTTTCTACGTGTCTTTCTACACGAAGAGATAATGTTTCTAGGCCTTGTAGCAACAAAAAAGAATGAAATGGAGAAATACACCCACCTAAATCTCTCATAATTGTTGTTCTCATCTTAACGATATAAGCTAGATTTCCACATGCCTCAGAAAAAACAATGCCATGATACGAAGGGTTAGGCTTTGACAATCCTGGGAATTTCTCATTTTGTGCCCAATCAAATTTACCTGAATCAACTACTACTCCACCGATTACAGTTCCATGACCACCAATAAATTTTGTTGCAGAATGAACTACGATATCTGCTCCAAATTCTATTGGCCGAAGTAAATATGGTGTTGCGAATGTATTGTCTACAACTAACGGAATTCCGTGTTCATGAGCTAAGTCTGCTATCGCTTTTAAATCTACAATATCGCAATGTGGATTTCCTAAACTTTCCACATATAACAGTTTTGTATTTTCCTTAATCGCTTCTCGAAATGCCACCAAATCATCTGGTTTTACAAATGTAGTTGTAATTCCTTGTTCTGGTAATGTATTCGCAAAAAGATTATAGGTCCCTCCATATAAATTTGATGCAGATACGATGTGATCTCCTAGCTTTGCGATATTTTGAATTGCATAGCTAATAGCTGCTGAACCAGAAGCTGTTGCTAATGCCCCTACCCCACCTTCTAATGCTGCTATTCGTTTTTCAAACACGTCAGAAGTTGGATTTCCTAAACGTGTATATATGTTGCCACTTTCTTGAAGGTCAAATCGCCTTGATGCTTGTGCTGAATCTTCAAAGACATATGAAGTTGTTGCAAAAATAGGTACAGCTCTTGCACCGGTTGAAGCGTCTGGTTCTTCTTGTCCAACATGTAATTGAAGTGTCTCAAAACGATATTTATTATGTTCCATCTTTATTTCCTCCATATTCTATTGTTTATGTTTTGTGAAAATTATGCCTTGCATCGATTATAGATGGGTTTATAATACAAGTCAATCAACATAAGGAATATTTAATACTTTTTTCACTGTTAATTTATTGAATTATCTAGTATAATATAGAAAAACATGAAAGGATGTATAATTGTGAAAAAGACCACTCTTGTAACATTAGGGATTTCTGGATTTATTTTAAGCCTAGCAATAACAGGTTGTCAGAATAAAGAGGATGAAAACGCCTTATCTGGACTTCATTCATCAGAATCTGTAATTGAAACTATGGCACCAGAAACTACGCAAGCACCTACAGACCAACCTGAAACTACAACTGCTGAAAAACCGAGTGCTGATGTGATCGATACAGAAAACAACTCCTATCAATCAGGAAATGTTGATATTGAATATCCAAGTATCATCAATTTAGGAGATGATGATAAAGAAGTAGATGCTAATGATATGATTTTCGAAAACGCTTTAAAAATACTAGATTCATATGAGATTGATGAAAATGCAGATACCGTTAAAATCGACTCAGAAGTAATCTCAATCAGCAGAAAACAGATTATCATAACCTATACTGGTACGATTAATAAGAAAGATGCTGCTTATCCAACCAATGTCTATTATTCAAATACAATTGACTTAAACACTCTATCCAATGTGCGATTTGATGATATTGCCGATCCTTATACCATGGCTGGATACGTTTTATCTGATGATGTACAATTTTAT
>CAYJKD010000015.1:9071-22794 GCA_964370595.1 uncultured Lachnospiraceae bacterium | reverse complement strand
TAACTGGCAAGGAGGTATATGGGTTTAATACTTCATAGGAAAATTCTCTTTCTTTTGTTTCTTTTGTAGCATAAAGTAGTAAATCAAATGTTTCCCCTTCAATGGAATCTTGCCCAGGTGCATATGGAAGAAATTCAATTTCAAATCCATATTTTTCCCCTAAAAACTCCAATAGGTCAATGCTAATCCCTGCTGCACTACCATCTTCCTTCTGATATTGGATTGGCTCATAATTTGATAAGTAAGATACGCGCAAAGGTCTACTTTGTAATATTTCCACTTCTTCCTTCGATAATGGTCTACGATTCGTCATTGTATTTCCGTAGTACTTCAAATAAAGTTCATGCATCACTGAATTTTCTTGGAGCAGTAACTTTTTCCATGCTTGATCAATTCTCTTAGCCAACTCTTCATTTTCTTGAAGTGTTATCAGATATAGGTCACTACTCCCTAAATTTAATACTGTTTGTAAATCTAAAAATGTGTTTAAGGAGCTCACTAAATATAAATCTGCATCTTCTCTAAAGTAATACTCCACCGGATCTGTAGTTGGCAAATACCGGAAATCTACATTATTCATTTGATCATATGTCTCTAGATAAGTATTAAATTCTAGTCCTTCATGGATGGATACCGATTTTCCATACAAGCTTTTAGGATCATCATAATAAAGTCCATTGCCTTTTCCTACTAAAACAGCATACTCTGTAATAAACTTTTCTTCAATATATGCATATTTTTCTTCTCTCTCTTGGGTATATGTCATCGGTCCGAATACATGAATTTCTCCAGCATCCAATGCTTTCATCGCATCTTCAAATGTATATTCAACAAATTCAAATTCTAAATCGGAGTATTGTTCCATTTTTGTCAGTAGCTCATATCCATATCCTTTATGATTGATGGAATCAATCTCGTCCACAATTCCATACCCGTACCCGTACCCTACAATTACTTTTTCTTTTTCAACATCAGAATCGGCTTTTGCAACAATTACATGTATTTGTAAAATAAAAATAATGAAAAAAATCAATAATTTTATATATCGTTTCCACATATACAATCTGATCTCCTTACAAACATATGGTTAATTAGGAACATATTTCCTTTAATTATAGCCTTTATTCCATCATGAATCAATAGCAAACACTGATGTTTTCAAATCTTCACACTCCATATAGTTACTGTCCTCACGTGCATTCATAAATGGGTAACATGGGTATCATTATCTAACCACTCTCTACATTGAAAAAACACCAACTGATATTCTTTCAGCTACAAAAACATACTAAAATACTACCAATTGGTGTTTTGTTTATTCACTTATTGTTTGACGTATATCAAAGTTGGAATATCTTTGAATTTTATCAAGCACCCTCTCTCGCTCTGTTCCTACAAGAGGAGTTGGTTGGAAATTATTGTGACCAGAAACAGAACTGATGCTACAAGGAATGATATTAATCTGATTATCTACAATAACCGTATCATTTTCTAGAGTAAATGTTTGTTGAAATATCATAGTATCTTTATCTTTTGGATTACTATTTCCTCCAAAACTAAAATTCCCTAGGCTGTATACAATATATTTTCCATTATATAATTCTATTTCTTGTAACACATGGGGATGATGTCCTAAAACTAAGTCTGCACCTGCATCAATTGCACTTCTTCCTAAATTTCTCTGAATTGAATTCGACTGTAACATTCCCTCATCGCCCCAATGAATGGTAAGAATTACAATTTGAGCTCCATCTTCTCGTACTTGACGAATTCTCTGCTCCATGGAGGTTTGGATACTATTTCCATAAGGCAGTTCATATACCCCCACTAATCCAACCTTCACACCATCAACTTCTACAATTCGATTTTCCTCATGTGAAGTCCAACTAATATTGGCATTATTCAGAATATTTTTTGTATCAGCTGCACTACTTGTTCCATAGTCTGCACTATGATTGTTTGCTAGACTAACTGCCTCAACAGATGCACTTTGAAGAATTTGAACATAAGCAGGATCTCCTTTAAATGCAAATGTTTTGTTAACTCGGCTATTACTTGTAGTAAATACACCTTCTAGATTAACAATGGTCAAATCATCATTGGAAAAAATATCTTTTACATTAGTCAGAAAGTATTCAAATCCATTTTCATTATAGGTATTAACAAAATTCCAACTATACGTTGCATTTTTATCTTTTCCTAGTGTACAATCTCCTGCTGCACTAATGGTAATGGAAGTCGGTTCTTCTTGTGCTACACTTTCTTCCACAACTTCTTCTTTCCTAGTAATTCCTGGACCAATTTCTTCACTTGCGACTTCTTCTCCTAACAACAAAGAACTAGCCAATAATAAACTTACAACAATTCCATTCATTTTATCGCTCCTCTCTGGTGCAACAAACGCCCTTTTACTTGTTATATCTTTCTCTTATTATCTTGTTGAATCTCCAACAACCAGTTCTGCTGAAAAAATCATATGTTCTTGCTTGCTCCTTGTTTTATCTCCAATCATTCGAAATAAAATTTTACTTGCAGCATACGCCATATCTTCTACCGGTTGTCGAATTGTGGTAATGGATGGTGTATAGTAGTTTGTAATCTCCAATCCATCAAAACCTGCAACGCTTACATCCTTAGGAATCTTCTTCCCCGCTTCCAAAAGTGCTTTACATGCTCCAATTGCTATGGTGTCTGAAATTGCAAAGATCGCACTAAAATCTAATTTTTGTTCTAGGGCTAATTTCGTTAACTCATATCCATTTTTCATAGTATGGGTCTCAACTGATTCCTCTGTATGCATAATCAGATTTTCATCCGGTATAATTCCATTCTCTTCTAGACCGCGACGATATCCCTCTAAGCGAAGTTTTCCAATGCTTTCATCTTTTTTTCCTGCACAAAGAATCAATATTTTTTTATGTCCTTTTTTACACAAATAATTTACCATTTTTTTACTTTCTGCAATATCATCTACTGAAACCCAAGAACAATAGGTACCTTGAATATCACTTGATACTGTTGTTGTTACCAAAACAGTAGGTACGTCAATCATAGAAATTTTTTCTCTATCGTGTGTCAAATATCCTCCAAGTATCACAATTCCTTTTAGTCGTCTTTCTTTTACTAGTTCAAGTGCAACATCAACCTCATCTTTGTTTTCATCTACCCTTTGCAAGATAATCGAATACTTTTTCTTTTGCACCTCTTGTTCTAGTATTTTTAGCAAATTGAAGAAAAAGGGATTTGTAATCCCTTTTACTAATATTGCTATGGTGTTAGAGTTTGTGCGTTTTAAATTTCTTGCACTATTATTGGGAACATAACCATGTTCCTTGATTGTATCCAAAATCATTTTTTTTGTTTCTAAATTGATATCTGGATGGCTATTAATTGCTCTCGAAACAGTACTAACACCAACCCCACATATCTTTGCTATATCTTTGATATTAATTGCACCCATCCATGCAACCCTTCTTTCTATGATGGCAGTCTTCCATAAATATGCGCCATTCGCTTCATTTTCTTTAACAATGGCTTTTCAATCTGATTTTTTTTCATTCTCCATCTCCAGTTTGTTCCCAGAGTGGAAGGTACATTAATTCTTGCTTTTTTATCTAATCCCAAATAATCTTGAATTGGAATAACTGCAAGATTTGCTGTACTTGATAATGCCATGCGGATAAAATCCCAATGAATCTCGTCTTTCGGCGTACGATGATTACCCATATACTCTTTTGAAAATTCTCTATCTTTCTTTGACATGGTATCATACCATTGTACCAAAGTTTCATTATCATGTGTTCCTGTATAAACCACACAATTTTTCCCATAGTTATGTGGCAAATAATCACTAGCTTCTCTTGAATCAAATGCAAATTCGATTACTTTCATACCTGGGAAGCCAGAATCCTCTAGTAGCTGAAGTACAGATGGTGTTAAAAAACCTAAATCTTCTGCAATAATTGGTAAATCTTTCGTCCCAAAGGAAGCTTCCATCGCTTGAAATAGTCCAATTCCAGGTCCTTTTTTCCAAGTTCCATTCATAGCTGTCTCTTCTGCGTAAGGAATTGCATAATATTCATCAAACCCTCTAAAGTGATCCACACGAACTAAATCATACATACGGAAACAATACTTCATTCGCTCAATCCACCAAGAATATTCTGTCTCTTTGTGATATTCCCAATCGTATAAAGGATTTCCCCAAAGCTGTCCTGTCGCAGAAAATGCATCTGGAGGACAGCCTGCGACTTCAATCGGAAGGTTCTCTTCATCAAATTGAAACATCTCTGGACTCGCCCAACTATCTGCTCCATCAAATGCTACATAAATCGGAATATCTCCAATAATCTTAATATTCTTTTTGTTCGCATACTTTTTAAGCTTTTTCCACTGTTGCTCAAATTTTAACTGTTGGAATTCATAAAAACCAATTTCGTCATCTAGTTTTGCCCGATATAACTCCATTGCATCTGGTTCTCTAAGACGAATTTCTTTGTCCCACAAATTCCAACTTTTTGAATCAAAATGATTTTTTACAGCCATATATAAGCAGTATTCTAATGTTTCACTTTGAAGCGTTCTTTTTGCTTTTTTATGAACTTCTTTCAGTCCACCTTTTTTTTCTTTATAACGCTCATATGCTTTTCTTAATAAAGGAAACCTACCTTCATATATCTTATCATAAGCAATATCTTGCTTTTTACTACCAAAGTCTACTGCTTGGCACTCTTTTTTCGTTAAAAGCTTTTCTTCGATTAATGTTTCTAAATCGATAAAATATGGATTACCAGCAAAAGCAGAAAACGATTGATACGGAGAGTCTCCAAATCCAGTAGGCCCTAATGGTAATATCTGCCAATACCTTTGTCCTGCTACGCTTAATTGATCCACAAATTCATATGCCTCTTTAGAAAATGCTCCAATTCCATAATTAGATGGCAGACACGAGATTGGTAGTAATACTCCACATTCTCTATTCATAAATAAAATCTCCTAATCTTATTGGGTTACTCAGTCAATTGGTTACATAATATACCATACTCTTAGTTTACCCTTTTACAGCTCCCGCTGCAACCCCTTTAATAATATGTTTTTGACAAGCTAAGTAAAATACTACAATTGGGATAATTGCTAGTACTAGCATTGCCATCATTGCACCCATGTCGATGGATCCATATCCACCTTTAAGGTATTGTACTGCAATTGGAATCGTTTGATATTTCTTAATATCTAAAACTAAATATGGAAGTAAATAGTCATTCCAAATCCACATCGTTTGTAAAATTGCGATTGTAATACAAGTAGGTTTTAGCATTGGCAACACAATTTGAAAAAATGTCTGAACTGGTGTACAACCATCAATCATAGCTGCTTCTTCCACTTCTAGAGGGATTGATTTTACAAACCCACAGAACATAAATACAGCTAATCCAGCACCAAATCCTAGATATACAATAATAATTCCCCATGGAGTGTTCAAGTGTAAGCTATTGGCAATCTTCGATAAGGTAAACATAACCATTTGAAATGGTACGATCATCGAAAATAAACATAGATAATAAATCGTCTCTGTCACTTTGTTTTTTACTCGAGTAATATACCAAGCACACATGGAAGTACAAAGAACAATAACCACTACAGAACTTATCGTTATGAAAAATGACCAACCTGCTGCTTCAAAAAACTTAATTTTTTCAATTCCTTCAATATAATTATCCCAACCTACAAATGTTTTATCCGTTGGCCAAGAAAACGGTTCTCTTGTTACATACACCTTCTTTTTAAAGGAGTTCATAACCACTGCTATGATTGGCCCAATGTAAAGAACAGAGAAAATCGAAAGGATTACCGTCATAAAACCATCTACTTTTGAATGTTTCGTAACTCCCATTATTGCTGTACCTCCTTCGTTCTTGTTGCACGGATTTGGATAAGTGCAATTGCTGCTACAATGATGAAGAACACAACTGCTTTTGCTTGTCCAACCCCTTCCCAACCTGGTCTTCCATAGAATGTATTATAGATATTAAGAGCTAGCATCTCCGAACGACCTGATGGTGCACCTGCTGTTAATGCAAGGTTTTGGTCGAATAGTTTAAATCCATTGGTTAAGGTAAGGAAGGAACAGATTGTGATTGCTGGCATTACCATAGGAAGTGTTACGCTCTTTAATGTTTGCCATTTAGTCGCTCCGTCTATCTTTGCTGCTTCAATTACATCTCCAGGGATATTTTGAATTCCTGCGATGTAGATAATCATCATATAACCAATCTGTTGCCAGTTAATAAGTACGATTAATCCCCAAAATCCATATACTTCACTGTAAGTTAAGGTTCTTCCAAAATATCCTAAAATACCGTTTAAAATCAATTGCCAAATATAACCAAGTACGATACCACCAATTAAGTTAGGCATAAAGAATACTGTTCTAAAAACATTGGTTCCCTTGATTCCTTTTGTTAAAAGCAGTGCTACTGAGAATGCCAATAAGTTAATAGTAATCACCGAAACAATGGTATAAAGAGAGGTAAACCCTAGGGAATACAAAAAGCTAGGATCTTGAAACACTTTAATGTAGTTTTCTATACCAATAAATGTTGCATCTTCAACTGTTGTAAAACTACAAAACGACAAATAAATCCCCATAATAAATGGCACTACAAATCCCAATAAAAATGCTGCTACCGTTGGGATAACAAACAGGGGATAATATCTTTTAATTGATCTTTCCATTCCCTTTTCTCCTTTTTACGCTTATACTTTTAAAAAAGAGGTAGGTGCCCTTCACCCACCTCTTACTTATACTATTCTAGCTTTTCATCAACTTGCTGGAGTTGGACTTGCTTTTTCACTTGCCCATCCATCTAAGTATGCAGATACTACCATATCCCAGTCTCCAGTACCTTGTGCATACTCAAGAAGTGCTGCACCTAAATTATCCTTAAACTCTTGACTTGGCATGGTTACAAATGCCCAATCTACAGACTCTTTTCCATCTTTTGCATATTGAAGAATTGCTTGTGCAAGTGGGTTTGCTGGTACTTCTCCCTCTCCAAATGTAGAAAATGGTGCTGTTAGATTCATTTGATTTATCACAAAATCTTTACCTGTATCACTTGTTAGTAACCAATTGATAAATTGCTTTGTTGCTTCTTGATCCGCTTCTGATACTTGTGAGTTCATAGCCCAAAATGCTTCTGTACCTACGCAAAGGCCTTGATTTTCTTCTCCTTCTGCACCGATATAGATTGGTAAGAATGTTACGTCTTCTGCTGGAAGATCTTCATTATTACTCACAATTTGTCCCCATCCCCAGTCTCCATTTTGTACAAATGCAACTTCTTCTAACGCGAATTCTGCCATTGAAGTTTCTACAGTTGCAGTAGCAAGTAAACCTGGTTCTGTAATTGAGTTATTGATATATAAGTCAAAAATGTTTTTGAAGTTATCTAAGTAGGTTCCCTCTAATGTCTCAGCATCTGTAACTCCCTTATCTTTATATTCATAATATAGTGGAAGGTTTGCCAAGTGAGTTTGCCATCTCCAGTCTTCCCCTGGTGAGAATGAAGTAGAAGCAAATGCTCCAAAGATTCCTAAGTCGTCTTTTTTCCCTTGAATATCTTCTGCAACCTCTTTCAATTTTGCAAAACTATTGATTTCAGAAATGTCTGCAATCTTTGCATCTCCTAATGCGATATAATCATTGATAATTCTTTTATTTGCAATGATACCATATCCCTCTAATGCATAAGGAACACCGTATACACCTTCTCCATCAACTACTGCCATATCTTGTACGGTTGAGGAAGCATATAGTTCTGTATCTTTTAAATCTAAGGTATAGTCTTTCCATGTACTATATCCAACTGGTCCATTGATAATGAATAGGGTTGGAGCTTCATCTTTCGCTACCTCTGATTTCAGTGTCTGCTCATAAGTACCTGCTGCTGCTGTAACTACTGTCGCAGGAATTCCAGTTTCTTCTGTAAATGCTGCACAAGCATCTTCCCAAACTTCTGAAATTTAAGGCTTATATTTAAGATAATATACTTTTCCATCACCTGTAGCTTCTGGTGCCTCTGCTTCTGATTCTCCTTCTGTAGCTGCTACTGTTGTTTCTCCTTGTGCAGGTGCTGCTGTTGTTTCTGCTGGCTGGCTTGAACTACATCCTACCATACTTAAAGCTGTGATTGCTGCAACAGAAAGTGCTGCGAATTGCTTGAATTTTCTCATAATAACATCCTCGCTTTCTTTACTTGATTTTGCTCCAATGGCAAAATCAGTGATTTAAAGTATTTTCGGTAACGTTGTCGGTAACGTTACCAACCTTGAACATAGAGTAACACTTTATTAGTGATATTGCAATACTCTTTTTTTAAAAAATAGTTTTTTTTATGATTTTTACAAAAAAAACTCTCCCTTTTTGTGCTATTTTACCAATTTTTCACTCTGTATTCTTTGGGCGTCATTGAGAATCGTTTACGGAACAATCGGTTAAAATAAGAGATATTATCAAATCCACAACTTTGAGCAATTCCAGTAACGCTTTGGTTTGTCCCAATTAAGAGCTCGGAAGCTTTAATCAAACGAAACTGATTTAAATAGTCAACAAATGTTACTCCCATATACTCTTTAAAATACTTCATAAAATGAGAATCGGAATAATAACAAATTTGTGCTGCATCTCCAACGGTTATCTTTTCTCCATAGTGGTCCTCTAGATAATGCAATAGGTTTTTTATGTTTTCTTTCAATCGATTTTCTTTTGGTGCATTTAATAAATCATTATGTTGAATCAAAGAAAATACTAATTCTAATAAAATAGATTTTACAACTAGTTGATAACCATAAATTTTTTCCCGACAAACTTCATCTAGCTTTTCAATCGACTTCTTATAAACTCCAGCCCTTTTATGGGTATGTTTTATGACAGGTTCACGGAGTGTATCCGCATCCAAAAAAGGTTGAATAAATTTTCTTGTACAATACTCTTGATTTCCACTCATTAATACCGATAATCGAAACATAATATTTTCATATTCCATTATCTCATCCTGCTTTTGTGTAATACTATGAATTTGATCTGGAAGTAGAAATACAATATCTCCTTCCGCTACTTGATATTCTTCCATATCAATCGCTATAATCCCTCTACCTTTTTTCACAACAATAAGCTCCATTTCTTCATGCCAATGGAGTGGAATCTGGGCAAAATCACCAGGTATTGTACATGGATATATGTCAAAGTAGAAATTTTCTTTTCCATGAATTTTACTTTCATGATATGCTTGATATTGTTTCATTTCATTCCTCTTCTCCTATTTTTGATAGTATTGTACTATAATTCAACAGAATTATGCAAGAATTATTAAAAATTTGATACTATAATGACATTATATGTTACTATTCACACGTGCATTCACAAATGGAAAACGTTGCTTAGCTTTGATAAAAACAACACCCACGAAAGGAAAACAATTATGGAAATGAAAACGTTAGAAGCATTGTTAGTGGACACTTGCAAAAAACCATTAAACCTATGCAATACTGCAGAGATCTATGGTGGACTTTTAAATTTAACCCAAGCATTAGCAAATGAGAAAACAATAAAAAACGAAAAGAAAAAAGTATATTATATTTCAGCTGAATTTTTAATTGGAAAGTTATTATCCAATAACTTAATCAACCTAGGAATTTATGATGATGTGCGTAATTGCCTAAGTGCTCATGGGCATCAGCTATCCGATGTGGAAGAATTTGAAGCAGAACCTTCACTAGGAAATGGTGGGTTAGGAAGACTTGCTGCTTGCTTCCTCGATTCCATTGCTACCCTTGGACTAAATGGTGATGGTATTGGATTAAACTATCATTTTGGATTATTTAAACAAACATTTAAAAATAATAAACAATTTGAGATTCCAAATCCATGGGCACAAGATGCGACTTGGTTAGAAAAAACAGATGTGACTTACACAGTTCCATTTAAAAAATTTACCCTAACATCAAGAATGTATGATATCAGTGTAACTGGATATCATAATACTACGAATAAATTACATCTATTTGACGTGGAAAGCGTGGATGAAAGTCTTGTCGGAGAAGGAATTGATTTTGACAAAAAGGAAATCGCAAAAAACCTTACTCTTTTCCTCTATCCAGACGATAGTGATAAAGATGGCGAACTGCTTCGCATCTATCAACAATACTTTATGGTTAGCAATGGAGCTCGTCTTATTTTAGCGGAAGCACTTGCAAAAGGCTCTGATCTTTATGATTTAAATGAATATGCTGTTATTCAAATCAATGACACACACCCATCCATGGTTATACCTGAATTGATTCGCATCTTAACCACAGAACATGGATTTGATATGGATGATGCCATCGATGTTGTAAGCAAAACTTGTGCATACACCAATCACACAATCCTCTCTGAAGCACTAGAGAAATGGCCGATTGCTTATTTAAAAGAAGTGGTACCTCAATTAATTCCAATCATTGAAATTTTGGATGATAAAATCCGACGTAAATTTGATGATCCAAGTGTAGTTATTATTGACAAGCAAGACCGTGTTCATATGGCTCACTTAGATATCCATTATGGATTTAGTGTCAATGGTGTTGCAGCACTTCATACTGATATTTTGAAATCAGACGAGCTAAATAACTTTTACAAAATCTACCCTGAAAAATTCAACAACAAGACCAATGGAATCACATTCCGTAGATGGCTCCTTCACTGTAATAAAGAATTGGCAAAATGGATTGATGAAACCATCGGAGAAGACTATAAAACAGATGCAACAAAATTAGAACAACTTGGATCTGATAAATTCTTAAATGATGATTCGATTTTAGATACACTATTAAGTATCAAATCCAAGAAAAAAGAAGATTTAGCTGAATACTTAAAACGTACCCAAGGACTTACCATTGATCCAACTTCCATCTATGACATTCAGATCAAACGTCTTCACGAGTATAAACGCCAACAGATGAATGCCTTATATCTTGTTTGGAAATATTTAGAAATCAAATCAGGTAAAATACCAGCTACACCAATCACTGCAATCTTCGGAGCAAAAGCAGCTCCAGCATATACCATAGCAAAAGATATCATTCACATGATCCTTTGTTTAAAAGAAATCATTGCAAATGATAAAGATGTAAGTCCATATCTAACTGTTGTAATGGTTGAAAATTATAATGTAACCCTTGCAGAAAATTTAATCCCAGCTTGTGATATTTCAGAGCAAATTTCACTTGCATCCAAAGAAGCTAGCGGAACTGGCAATATGAAATTCATGCTAAATGGTGCCATTACCTTAGGTACAGAAGATGGTGCCAATGTAGAAATCCACGAATTAGTCGGTGATGATAATATCTATGTATTTGGAGAAGATAGTGACACGGTTATTGCAAGATACAAAGCAGAAACTTATAAATCAAAATCTTACTATGATAAAAACAAAAAAATTAAAACCGTTGTTGATTTCATAACAGGACCTGAAATGCTAAAAGTAGGTTCGAAAGAGAACTTAGAACGTTTATCAAAAGAACTTTTAGGAAAAGATTGGTTCATGACTTTCCCAGATTTTGATGCCTACCTAGAAATAAAAGAAAAGGCTTATGAAGATTATAACAATCGAAAAGAATGGGCAAAGAAAATGTTAGTTAACATCAGCAAAGCAGGTTATTTCTCATCTGATCGAACCATTGCTCAATACAATAAGGATATTTGGAAACTATAGTTCTAAGTCATAATAAATCACTATCTTATCCATTATTGTTTCCAAAAAAAGCGCTGACTCCACAACTGGATTCAGCGCTTTTCGTTATGATGGTAGCTTCAACTCTTGCCCTACATAAATTTCATTCATATCAGTAATTTCGTCTTCATTCAAACGATATATTTCATAATACAAACTTCCATCCCCTAATTCTTTTTCTGCGATTTCATATAGATTATCTCCTTTTACCACTATATAAATTCGGTATCCAGACTCTGTAGTCATCGCTGGTTGCAATGGAGTCATCGGAACGGATTCTTCTGTTGGAGTTGCTGGCTCTAATGGGGTCATTGGAACGGATTCTCCTGCTGGAGTTGCTGGCTCTAGTGGAGTCATCGGAACGGATTCTTCCATCTGTTCTGTTAATACAGTAATTCTATTTTCTCCATAAACATTTGCATAGGAATCCCCCACTACTCCACCTAAATTTTCCTTGATGTAATTAATCAAAATTTCATTATCTACAATAACACGGTCTTTTACTACCTCTGCATCTTTAAACATGGTCATTCCATCTCCATAAGATAACAGCAAGTAATCATGAGATGCCACTACATAGCTCTGATTCAAATCAATCGGTTGACCTGCAATCATAATGTCCTTTACACGATAAGCACCTTCTACACCTAAAAACGCTCCTTGATCATCTGTTTTTACAGAAGAAGGAATTGTGGTATCAATGGTATATGTCATTCCTGAAACATGTAAGAATCCTCCGCTTTCTCCTGGTGCATTCTGTGCTCCCATTTCTAAAGCATCCTGAATCACTTGTCCAGAAACTCTAACAGTTGTCCCATTGTTACCAAATGGATGTACATTGATGATTTCTTCATTGGTAATATCTCCCACTTCAATATCTGCTCGAATTCCACCACCATTTACAAGTGCCACATCTGCTTCTAATGTAACTCGGTATCCATCTGCAACTAAATTCCCTAAATTAGTTTCGCGATTACGAATCATTCTTTCTCCAGTCGCTGGATCTGTTACTGCTAATGGAGTTTCTGTTTTTGCTACTACTTGATTTAAAATCTCTTCAAATTCTTGATTGATCCCATTGATAAATCCAGCTACTGTAGTATCTTTTTCTTCATACTCTTTTACTACTTCTGCAGTAATCATATCTGTAGTCGGATTGATCATAACTTTTCCAATACCTTCAAATTTTGTACCTGTTTGATTCAGAATCACATCTTCTCCAGCCTTATCTTTAATTACTTCTCCTTCTATCATAGAATGAGAATGTCCATCAATAAATACATCAATTCCAGTTGTGTTTGCAATCACATCATAGGATCTCCAAGGTGCACTTGTTTCCTCTATCCCCAAATGTCCCACAGCTACTATATACTCTGCACCTTCCGCTTTTGCTTTATCTACAGATGCTTGAACATTTTCATACAAATCTTTTCCTTGATTTCCCTCTTCAAATCCATAGATAAAGGCTCCATTTGTGTCTTGAAAATAGGTAGGTGTAGATTTTGTAAATGATTCTGGTGTTGTAATTCCAATATATGCTACATCTATCCCTCCTTGAGAAATAATCGTATATGGTTCATACACTGGTTCTCCCTTTGCTAAATCCATAAAATTGGAAGAAATTACTTTTGCTTGCATTTGGCTCATAAGCTCCATCATACGAGGTACTTGATAATCAAATTCATGATTCCCTAATACAAAGACATCATATCCAACTTGATTCATAATATCTACAATCGCCTGTCCTGTCGTTAGTTTTCCAATCGGACCACCTTGAATCGCATCCCCTGCATCCACTAATGTCACATGGTCTGCTCCATACATCGCTTCCATTTCATTACGATATGCAGCGACACCTTCAAACCCCATTCCGTCTTCAAGTCCACAATGCGTATCATTGGTGTGTAAAATCACAATTTCATTTTCTCCACCTTGAGGGGCTGTAGCAAAAG
>CAYJKD010000015.1:8614-9061 GCA_964370595.1 uncultured Lachnospiraceae bacterium | reverse complement strand
TCATAGATGTTCCTAAAACAAAACTTGTTACTAAACCAACTGCTATTATACTTTTTTTCTTCATTGTCTTCCTCCTTCTCATCAATTATACTTATTCTATCCAAGAAAACTAGAATTGTAAATACATTTTCATATAGTATTTTTTATTTTTCATACATTTAACATAATCTATACAAAAAGGGTATTATCTAAGCTGATAACACCCCTTCTATTTCTCATATTTTTTTTATAACAAGGTATTAACTACCTTCATCAAATCTTCACCTAGTTTTTTAGAAATTGCCTCTGCATCCTCTACACTATTTCCCTTTACACCAAAATAAAATTTAATCTTAGGCTCCGTTCCAGATGGTCTCATACATAACCATGCATCATCATTTAGGTCATAATATAATACATTCGATTTTGGAAGTCCTGTTGCACTAACGTTTCCAGTTTCCATTTCAA
>CAYJKD010000015.1:0-8604 GCA_964370595.1 uncultured Lachnospiraceae bacterium | reverse complement strand
CCGTATCTAATTGATAATCTCTTGCTGATAATACCTTGTAATCTCCAAATGCAGTAGGTGCATTATTTCTAAAGTATGTCATAATCTCTTTAATCTTTTCCAATCCTTCAATTCCAGAAAGTCCAATTGAAATAATATCATCTTTGTAATATCCGTACTTTTCATACATTTCAACCATAGCATCCCAGAGAGTCATACCTTTTGTTTTATAATATGCTGCTGCTTCACAAAGAGCAACGGTTGCAGATACTGCATCCTTATCTCTTGCATAGGTTCCAATTAGTGACCCATAACTTTCCTCTAGACCAAACATATAGGTTCCTACACCTGTCTCTTCTTGCTCTAAAATTCGCTTTCCAATCCATTTAAATCCAGTTAAGCATTCCACTAATTTGCAACCATAATTTTTTGCAACAGCATCTACAAGATTCATGGTTACAATGGATTTTACCACCTCTCCATCAGCTGGAATTGTATTATTTAATTGTCTTTGGCTTAAAATATATTCACAGAGCAGTGCTCCTGACATATTACCTGTTAAGGCAATATAATTACCAGTTTTCGTATCTTTTGCATACACCCCAAGACGGTCTGCATCTGGGTCAGTAGCTAACACTAAATCTCCATCAATTTCTTTTGCCAGTTTCAGGCCAAGTTCAAATGCTTCATATGCCTCTGGATTCGGATAACTAACTGTTGGGAAGTTTCCATCTGGAAGCTCTTGTTCTTTCACTACATGAACATGCTCAAATCCAAGTTCCTTTAACGCTCTTCTCACTGGGATATTTCCTGTTCCATGAAGAGGAGAATATACAATCTTCAATTCACTTTGTGCTTGATTAATTGCCTCTTGATTTAGAACTTGAGCTTTTACATGAGCAATGTACTTATCATCTATTTCAGCGCCAATCACTTCATATAGACCTGCTTTTACTGCATCTTCTTTTGACATGGTCTTAACGGTAGAAAGATCTTCTATTTCAAGTACACCTTTCATTACCCCATCATCATGAGGTGGTGTTACTTGTGCACCATCTTCCCAGTACACCTTGTAACCATTATAATTTGGTGGGTTGTGACTTGCTGTCACATTAATCCCTGCAACGCACCCTAATTCTCTAACTGCAAATGATAATTCTGGTGTTGGTCTTAGTGATTCGAATACATAAGCTTTGATTCCATTCGCTGCAAGAGTTCTTGCTGCCTCATCTGCAAATTCCGGAGACATACGTCTTGAATCATATGCAATTGCCACACCTTTGCTCTGCTTATTCTGTTCTATAATATAGGTTGCTAACCCTTGTGTCGCTCTACGAACTACATAGATATTCATACGATTGATGCCTGCTCCGATAATCCCCCTAAGACCACCTGTACCAAATTCCAAATCCATATAAAAGCGCTCTTTTATTTCATTTTCATCACTAGCAATTGCGTTTAACTCATCTTTTGTTTCATTATCAAAATATGGATTATTCAACCACTCTTGATAGATTTTTTTGAAATCTTTCATCGTATTCCTCCAGTATCTCTCATTAAATATTAAAATGCTTACCTCCACAATTATACAATAAGATTTAAAAAAATAAAACTCCTTAACGTTATATTTATTATAAAAAATTCCATTCTATCATTTTGAGTATCCTAAAAGGATACATAACATAACCCTTCAGCCCTGCCATTCATAAATGAGTAAAACAACTAGAATAGACATTCTTAGAGTACTGTGATATGATTAAGTCTCAATGCAAAAAATTGGGAGGTTATAAATTGAAAACTAAGAACAACATAAAAATCGCTGCAGAAATCGAAAACACTCCCCTTGGAAGATTAATATTAAAATACTCCCTTCCAGCCATTCTAAGTGGTCTAGTGGGAGCTTTTTATAACATTGTTGATCAAATTTTTATCGGACAAAAAATCGGAATGATTGGAAATTCCGCCACGAATGTCACATTTCCATTGGTTACCATTACCACTGCCGCAGCACTTCTTTTTGGTATCGGTGGTACTGCTAATTTCAGCCTTTCATTAGGGAGAAAAGAAGTTGAACATGCCAAACAATATGTAGGAACCATCCTCCTATCCATTCCAATTATTGGAATCCTAATCAGTATTATCACCTTATTATTTACAGAACAAATGCTTTGGGTATTTGGTGCTACACCCGAAAACATCTCTTTGGCATTAACCTATACCCGAATCGTTGCTCTTGGTTTTCCGTTAACTATGAGCGTCGTTGGTGGAACACATCTCATTCGTGCAGATGGTTCTCCTAAGTACTCTATGATGTGTTCGATCTTTGGCGCACTACTAAACTGTATTTTCAACTATATTTTTATGTTTGTGTTAGATTTAGGAATTGCAGGCGCAGCTTGGGCAACTGTTCTAGGACAAGCCGTTTCCTTTTTCCTTGTAGGTATCTACTTTCTACGATTTAAATCCTTTCCTATAAAGCTAGCAATGTTAAAGCCAAACTTTACTACGATAAAGCAAACCATGTCCTTAGGAATTGCCCCAGCCGTAAATCAACTCTCCATAACCATCACACAAATTGTTATGAATAATTCATTGACACATTATGGTTCGTTATCAAGCTATGGTTCTGATATCCCACTTGCTTGTGCTGGTATCATTACCAAAGTCAACATGATTTACATTATGATTATGGTAGGAATCGGACAAGGTACACAACCTATTATTGGATATAATTATGGAGCTAAAAATTATGATAAAGTACGTGAATGTTATGTAAAATGCGTCTCATATGGAAGTATTTTTTCCATCCTTGCAT
Organism: uncultured Lachnospiraceae bacterium; assembly: GCA_964370595.1. Taxonomy (GTDB): domain Bacteria; phylum Bacillota; class Clostridia; order Lachnospirales; family Lachnospiraceae; genus Brotaphodocola. The sequence goes on along the minus strand of CAYJKD010000015.1, from coordinate 5,810 downwards.
TTATTTGTTTTCAATTTTTCCCACATCCAATCATTTCGCTTTTTGGAACAGGAAGTCCTGAATACTATTCATTTGCAACACAATATTTTAAGGTATTTATGTTTATGACGTTCCTCAATGGAATTCAACCAATTACAGGTAATTTTTTCACTGCTATTGGAAAACCAATCAAGGGTGCCATTGTTGCATTCACAAGACAATTACTATTTCTTACACCCCTAATTATTATTCTTCCACTCTTTTTTGGCATTGAAGGAATTTTATATGCAGGACCTGTTGCTGATACCCTAGCATTCCTTCTAGCAATTATTTTCGTTGTGTTAGAATTCAGAGTCTTAAAAAATATGAAATAATCACAAACGCCGAGGGTGAAAATTTATTTTCACCCTTATCCATGGATTTGTGCAACACTACCTCTAATTTGTAACTTTGTAGGAACCACAATTTTCATGGATATTTCTCGACCAGTAAGAATTCTGTCTGCCAAAAGATTTACTGCTTTTTGCCCAATAAAATCCATATATAGTCGCACGGATGTAAGTGGTGGAGTCATATATTTTGCACCTGGGATATCATTGAACCCCACAATGCTTAAATCATCTGGTATTTTTATCCCCAATTCAAATGCTGCTCGATAACATCCAGTCGCTATTGTATCATTTACTGTTAAGATTGCAGTAGGCATGCGATTCTCCAAATAAAGTTCCTTTAAAAGTTCATATCCATATTTCGCATAATATTTCCCTATTTTAACATAATCTGGATTATACAAATTTCTCGCCTTTAACAATTCAGAAAAAATCAAAGTTCTATGGTCTCGCACTTCTTTTCCGTCTTCATCATGTTCAATCCCACCAATATACCCTATTTGGGTATGCCCTTTTTCAATTAAAAAATTAATAACCTCTGTAATCGCACAGTCATGGTCGATTACAATGGAATCAAATGATTTCGTATCAGGGCTTGCATCAATAAATACCATGGGTTTTCCCCATTGTTTCATCTGATTTACTAGTGATTCTGAGAATGTACCTGTACAGATAATTCCATCTATACCAACAAGTGTCTCATTATTATCCCCACAAGTTATTACCTGTTTTTTATATCCATTTTCTTCTAATTCTTTTTCAATAGCCAGTCGAATGCACAAATAATAAGGATCTTCTAACTCTTCTTGTGGGGAATAAGAATAAAATACACCGATACGCAACTTTTTCTTTCGCTTCTTTTGTGCACGAAGCTCATAATCCATTTCTTTTGCAACTTCAAAAATACGCTGCTTTGTTTCCTCTAACGCATTTAAAGTTTCATCATGATTTAATACTCTTGATACAGTGGCAATGGATACACCTGCCTTATCTGCAATTTCCTTAATCGTTGCCATATAATCCCCCCCTCATATACTCTATTACTAATAAAATATCACTTTACCAGTAAAATGTCAATATTTTACTTTAGTTATTTCATTTTTTTAGTACAGTTCAGCCATACCATTCATACATGAGAACAAGCGAGGCAAAAAGGTAAAACCATACGAAATATTTTTCATACGGTTTTACCTTTTTTATATTCTTAATTAATAATCAATTGTGTAGCAATCATATATACTGCAAGAATAATAGAAAAAATCGCTACCCCTACTTTTAGTGGCTTATGATTAATCTTATGCGCCTGTCTACTTCCTAACAACACCCCAAACCCATGACTGAGGAATACCACAATCAATAACTGTATGATACTATCATCATTTAACTGCCTGAAATATCCTAAAAATGCAGGAAATGCAATAAAAATAGAGTCAAATAATGCAACACCAATCGCTGTATGTACTGGTACTCCCAAAATAACAAGTAGAGGCATAACAAGTACTGGACCTCCGGCTCCTGACAAAGAGCAAATACACCCCGTTACAATACCTAGCAAAATGATTAGCAGTTTATTATTCGTAAACTGCTTCGTAGGTTGTGTTTGAGAACCTTTATCCTTTCTAAGTAAAATTGATATCCCGGATAACAAAACTACTAAATATAGGATAATTTTCCCTTGATCTGGTGGAATCAAAGCATTCAACTCCACCCCTAGGATTCCACCAATAAAGCTCCCAGCACCTAATAGCAATGATAATTTTATATCCAAATTTCCTTGTTTATAAAAATTATAAGACCCAACTGCTCCTGAAACTAAAAATGCAAAAAAACTTAAAGTCAAAGATTGTGATACTGAAAACCCTAGTAATCCTGCGTAAACCATAGGTAGTAAAAAACCTGCTATACCGCAAATTCCAATCATGCCACCTACCAAAAAGTTACTGATGATAATAATTAAATATGTCAAATCCTCCTCCTAAACTGCATTTGTTACAATCAATGTAACATTTGCAATAAGTGCAGAACCAACAAATGTTCCTGTCATAACGAGCAAGCTGATTAAAACCATCTTCCAACCTTGCTTTGAAAAACTTTTTAGTTGGTCGCTGATTGACATCCCTGCAAATGCACCAACCATGGTAAGGGGTGCAGTGAAATTAATCTTATTTGCAGAGGTTATCACAAATTCTCGAACTGGTGATATCGGACATGCAACTAGCAAACCAATGATAGAGCAATATGCAATAATTGGTAATTTTAATGGGATTACTTTACTTAGAACTACACCTAAAATTGAAATAAGTACCAGTATAACGATTCCTGGAACTGAGTCCAAAAAACTCACTTGAAAACCCACAAAATTAGCTAAAGCAATACCTATCCCTGCAATAATAAACATAACAATCCACTCAAGATAACGCATCTTCCTTTACCTCCTTTACTCGCCCACATTTTGGTTCTATTATCTTATATAACTTATTACAAATTGGAATTCCAACAAAGATTGCAACATAAATACCTGTAATACCAGAGATTGTTTCGCTTGTACTAGCCAGTGCCGAGATTTGATCAGCAAACTGTGGATAAATTTCTGATAAACTAGCAACTGCAGAAGCCATCATAATTCCTGCACCTACACCCGAAGCCATTCCCAGTGAATACGGATGAAAGAGTCCTGTACTCGCTATTATTGTTGCCATAAAACCAAAGTATATCGTTCCAATCATACCACCTACTATGTAAACAGAAAGACTTCCTCTTGCTTCTGGTGAATCAGGTCCATACATATCATTAATCAAAGCAAGGTTTGTTTCTCTATTGATTGAATGTGTTGCTCCAATTGCTTCACGTTTCAAGCCTAAAAGTAGTGCAATTGGTAGCGCAATAAAAATAGTTGCTAAGTTTCCTAATTCTTGTAAGATCAGTGCAGGTCCTGCCGAAATAACAACTTCGATATTTGCACCAGCATTAATACCAAGTTTTGCAATAAACGGGCAAATACATACGATTACCAATTTAGATGCTGCTTTTACTTCTTTTGTTTTTATAATTTTCGTAACTTCTGGTCCCGATAAAATCCCTAAAATAATAGAATAAAAAATAGGAAATAGAATTAAGGTTCCAGGGCCAATTGGAATTCGAATCTGCCCAATTAAATCTGCAATAATAATAAACAAAAACGCCCCAAGAATAATGCGATACTCTGTTTTAAAGCGCTCACCCAAACTAGAATACTGATACTGCTCTTGCTTCATACATAATTCCTCCTATGCATCTAATGTTTTTTTAGTTTCATAGATTATTTTTTCTTCATCTAAACAAATCACTTCTCTATTTTTCATAATTATATTTCCACCAACAATCATATGGGTAACATCAGCTCCACTAGCACTTTCTACAATTGTATTTACAAGATTATTTGTAGGGTAGATATGAGGAGAATCAATTTTCAATGCAATTATATCTGCTGGAGCCCCAACTTGAATCGTCCCTAGTTTTTCTTCTGAAAAAACAGGAGCATTTCCTTGTGTTGCCATTTTTAGTAATTGCTTTGCAGGCATAACCTGTGCATCTCCGCTTTGAATTCCATGTGTAACATTCATCACACTACGAAACAATCTCATTTCTCTAAATAAATCCACACCACCATGCCCACTACCATCACTTCCAAAACCTGGTAAAATACCAAGCGAAAGTAAATATGGAGTCGATGGAACCCCTTTTCCGCAGTTTGAAAATGGACAATGTGCAACTTGAATCTTATATTTCTTGATAATATTCATTTCCTCTGCTGATAAACTAATACCATGGGCTGCAACAAATTTCGAACCGATTAACCCTTCTTTTTCTAACCACTCAAATGGTCGCATCTCATAGCGTCCGATAAAATCATATACTTCACTATTATACTCGTTCATATGCGTTTCCATCGGTATCTGATGTTCTTTTGCGTAAGAAAAAATAGTTCGTATCATCCTTTCACTTGCTGCTGTCAAAGCTGTTACTGAAAAAATCCCTTGCAACAATCCCCCCTTTAACTGTTGATGCAAATCTTTTTGCCGAGCCAAACCTTCCTCACATTCAATTCGCAATGAATCAGGCATACTTGGATTATCATTCGTCATATAACTCAAACATCCTCTTAACCCCGATTTCTCATAAACCTTTGCAAATGTAGGAACATGTTTTCCTCCTGCATCTATAAATGCAGTCGTTCCACTGCGAATCATCTCAAGTGCACATAAAGATGCGCTAATTTCAGAGTTTTTTTCTGTTAGAGTCGCTTCAAAGGGAACATTGATTCGCTTCCAGATTACAGGTTTTTCATCTAATATTCTTCCCCGTAGCAACTGCTGGCTTGTATGCGTATGACCATCAATCAACCCTGGCATCCATAATAGATTATGACTTTGAAATATATTACTGCATTCCCAGTCGAATGGTTCATCAATTCCTATAATTCTTCCTTTGTCAATTGCTATGGTTTTTGCACATTTTATTTCACTGTTCAAATCTAAGTATTTCACATCTTTCAATAAAATATCACATTGTTTTTTTTCACTCTCCATACGCTACCTCCTTGTGTATAGTATATAAAAACAATAAAAATAAAAAAAGGACACATGGGCTATTTTAATATTTTTTTGATTAGACAAATTACTTTTTCAATGATAAAATTAGAAAAAAATGGAAAAGGGTTAATTTATGAACTATGCCGAATTGTTGAAAATTTATCCAGAATTAAAAGAAATCACTGCATTGATGCCGGACACTGCAAAGAACACCTTTCGATTGAAACATTTTCCAGCGCACAGCATCATTCATCAAAAAAATGAGCATCTAGATAGCTTTGGAATTCTTTGTAAAGGTGAAAATCGTATCATCAATGAATTTGCTAATGGGACAATTTATATGATTGAGAAGAACAAACCGATTTCTTTTATCGGCGAAGTGACTCTTTTAGCAGGAAATCTCTTATCTTCTGTTACCATTGAAGCTATGACTGATTGCGAAATTGTGTATATCTCCCTAGAGGATTTTGATACGTGGTTAGATGTGGATCCTAAATTTTTAAGATTATTAACAGAACAAATTTCCGTAAAACTTTATAATTCCTCTTCTGTACGGGGAGAACGACAATATTATCCAACACCCTATATTGTATTAAAATATTTGCGAAAATACTGTTCTGATAAAAAAGAATGTAAGAATGGATCTTTTCTCATTGAAGAAACACGTCAACAAATGAGTGAATCTATGGGAGTTACTGTTAAAACCCTTAACCGTGTTTTATCTGATTTCTACAAGACAGAATTGATTGGCAGAAAAAAAGGGAAAATATCAATTTCCCAAACACAATTAGAGGAAATAAAACAAGCTGAAAAAAAATACATAAGCGAGAATAAACGATATATCCATTATGACAAATCTTAACAAGAAAGA
>CAYJKD010000014.1:19060-23903 GCA_964370595.1 uncultured Lachnospiraceae bacterium | reverse complement strand
GGTTGATTCGGTGTAATTCCGAAACCGACAGTATAGTCTGGATGAGAGAAGAGAAAATAGCACTAGAAATAGAATGTTTTATAACTATTTCTAGTGAATAAACCCCGAGTATGATTTACTCGGGGTTTTCTGTTGTCGTTGAACTTATAAAAAAAAACACGATTTCAGGAGGAAAGAAATGAAAGAGAACAGATTATTATCAACTAGAAATGTAGTATTTATGGGAATGTTTGGAGCACTAGCAGCAGTACTGATGTTATTTGAAATACCATTACCATTTATTGCACCAACATTTTATGGAATGGATCTTAGTGAAATACCTATCCTAGTAGGAACTTTTACATTAGGTCCAGTTGCAGGAGCAATTATGGAAGTTGTAAAAATCCTAATCAAGTTACTATTAAAACCAACAAGTACAGGATTTGTTGGAGAGTTTGCAAATTTAGCAGTTGGCTGTGCACTTGTTGTTCCTGCAGGTATTATTTATCGCTTTAACAGGAGCAAAAAAGGTGCTATGATAGGTATGGCAGTAGGAACGATTGTGATGACTGTTGTAGGAGTAGTGTTAAATGCTCTTGTAATGATTCCATTCTATAGCAATTTTATGCCACTTGATTCCATTATTGCAGCTGGAGCTGCAATTAATCCAGCGATTGGAGATGTGTGGAGTTTTGCATGGATTTGCGTAGGGCCATTTAATGCAATTAAAGCAATTGTGGTTTCTGTTGTAACAGCATTGATTTATAAACGAGTAGGAATCATTATTCGTGGTGGAGCAACTGTGAAAAAAACTCCACAAATGAAAGTATCATAAATGAAAACGTTATAAAGGAGTAATATGTTATGAATACCAAGGTAGTCAGTGGAAGACAGATGCATTTAGAAGCAGCAGCAAAGGTGCTGAAAAGTGGAGGATTAGTTGCATTTCCTACGGAAACGGTATATGGTTTGGGAGCAAACGCATTGGATGAATCTGCATCAGCAAAAATATACCAAGCAAAAGGTCGCCCATCGGATAATCCTCTGATTGCCCATATTTCATCTATAGATGATTTAGAAAAACTAGTTTATCATGTTCCAGATATTGCAAAAAAACTAGCAGATTTATATTGGCCAGGGCCATTGACCTTGGTATTTGAAAAAAGAGATGTTGTGCCATATGGAACAACAGGTGGACTAGATACAGTTGCAATTCGTATGCCTGCTAATGAAATTGCTAGAGAACTAATACGATTAGCAGGAGTTCCGATTGCAGCACCAAGCGCTAACTTATCTGGAAGACCTAGTCCAACAAGGGCAGAGCATGTAATTCAAGATATGGATGGAAGAATTGATATGATTATTGATGGAGGTAGTGTGGGAATTGGTCTTGAATCTACAATTGTAGATGTTACAGGAAAAATCCCAGTGATACTCCGTCCAGGTTCTATTACTTATGAGATGTTAAAAAAAGAATTAGGGGAAATAGAAGTAGATAAGGCCATAGAAGGACCGCTTTTAAAAGGCGAAAAACCAAAAGCTCCAGGCATGAAATATAAACATTATGCGCCGAAAGCAGAATTAAAATTAGTTGCAGGAATGGAACGAGATGTGGTATCCTATATTAAAAAAGAAGTAGCAAATCAATCAGAACAAGGCCAAGTAGTAGGAATTATTTGTACGGAAGATACAAAAGAACAATATTCACAAGGGATTGTTAGAAGTATTGGATATAGAAGCAAGGAAGATACGATTGCTCAAAACTTATTTGCAGTTTTAAGGGAGTTTGACGATCTAAATGTAGACTATATTTATTCGGAAAGTTTTTCCAAAGAAAATTTGGGTCATGCAATTATGAACCGATTGATGAAGGCTGCAGGCTATCATATGATAGAAGTATAGGAGGGGGACTATGGTGATGAAGCGAAATGATTATATCACATGGGATGAATATTTTATGGGCGTTGCAGATTTAGCAGGAAAGCGTTCGAAAGACCCAAGCACACAAGTAGGAGCATGTATTGTTAGTAATGATAACAAAATTTTATCTATGGGATATAATGGATTCCCTGCAGGTTGTTCGGATGAAGAATTTCCTTGGGATAAAGAAAATGAAGAAAATGATCCATACAATACAAAGTATCTATATGTTACCCATAGTGAATTAAACGCAATTTTAAATTATAGAGGTGGTAGCTTAGAAGGAAGTAAATTATATGTAACATTATTTCCATGTAATGAATGTGCAAAAGCAATTATTCAATCAGGTATTAAAACGGTTGTTTATAAGATTGATAAGTATGCAGACACTCCTTCAGTTAAAGCTTCAAAAAGAATGTTAAATGCAGCAGGAGTTCGTTACTACCAATATGAAGCAACAGGAAGAAAGATAGAGTTAGAAGTATAATGAAAAAATGTTTATTAGTCGCATTAAATGCAAAATATATTCACTCCAACCCAGGAGTTTACAGTTTAAAGGCATACGCAGAGAGTTCGGGAGACCGAACTCTTTGTGGTATACAAATTCAAATCGCAGAGTATACCATTAACAATCAAATGGAGCAAGTGTTAGAGGATATTTATAAGAGAAAACCAGATATAATTGGATTTTCATGCTATATTTGGAATATAAAAGCAGTTTTAGAAATTATAACAGATCTTCGAAAAGTTTTACCCAATGTACACATTTGGATGGGGGGACCAGAAGTATCTTACGACGCAGTGAAACAGTTAGAAGAACATCCAGATGTTTTAGGAATTATGAAAAGCGAAGGAGAGGAATCCTTTTATCAACTTCTGAAAGCTTATGAAGGTGCTAACGATAGAGGTGTATGGGAAAAAGAGCTTGAGCAGATTCCTAGTCTTACCTATAGAAAAGAGAATACAGAGATTATAGATAATCCGATACGCCCTGTTATGAATATGGATGAGATACCATTTTTATATCAAAATTTTGATCTGTTTGAACATCGAATTATTTACTATGAAAGCAGTAGAGGGTGTCCATATTCCTGTAGCTATTGTTTATCATCTGTAGATAAATCAGTAAGATTTCGAAGTGTGGAGTTGGTAAAAAAAGAATTAGGATTCTTTCTAGAGAAAAAAATTCCGCAAGTAAAATTTGTTGATCGAACATTTAATTGCAAAAAATCACATTCCCTAGAAATTTGGAATTATATTTTAGAACATGATAATGGAATCACAAATTTCCATTTTGAAATAGCAGCAGATTTATTAAATGAAGAAGAATTGAAGTTATTAGCAAAGATGAGACCTGGACTGGTACAGCTAGAAATTGGAGTACAGAGCACGAATCCAGATACCATTCAAGAAATTCGTAGAGTTATGGATGTAGAGGCACTAGGAAAAATTGTTGAACGCATTCGAAAAAATAATAATATTCATCAACACCTAGATCTTATTGCAGGATTACCATATGAAACGTATACCTTGTTTCAGCAATCCTTTAATCGTGTATTCGCAATGAAACCAGATCAGTTACAATTAGGATTCTTGAAAGTTCTAAAGGGTTCCTATATGTTTGAGAAGCAAAAGGATTATGGGATTCAAGCACATCATTTACCGCCATATGAAGTGTTATCAACAAGATGGCTAGACTTTGATGAAGTTATCCACTTGAAATCTGTGGAAAACATGGTGGAAATTTATTATAATAGTGGACAATACACCACAATATTAGAGTTGGTTATTAAAATGTTTCCTACTCCTTTTGAGTTCTTCTCTCAGCTTGCAAAGTATTTTGAAGCCAACGGAAAACAATATATGAGCCATAGTAGGATTACAAAATATCAAATTATATATGAATTTATTTTAAATACATTGCCGATAGAGAAAGCTCAAATAGAAGATGCTTTGATGATCGATTTATATTTAAGAGAAAATTGCAAAAGTAGACCCGATTTCGCTCCAGATCAACATAGATTTAAAGAACAGATTAAAAAGCAAATTCCTAACTTGAGAACGCTAGGAAGTAATATTCATGTAGAAGTACTACAAAGTGGGAAAATGGTTGTATTTGATTATCGAAAGAGAGACCCTCTATCAGGAAATGCCACATTGTGGCAGGAGGAAGAATATGAAAGCATATGTAGCCATTGATGTAGAAACAACAGGGCTTGATCCAAAGAGAGAACGGATTATCGAAATAGGTGCGGTAAAGGTAATGGATGACCAAATTATCGAAGAGTTTCAATCACTGATTAATCCACAGAGAGTTCTCAGTGAGCATATAATCCAATTGACAAATATTCAAGATCATATGCTAATAGATGCGCCTATCTTTGAAAACATAGTAGAAGATTTAGAGCATTTTTTAGGAGATTTCCCAATTTTAGGTCATAATGTGTTGTTTGATTATAAGTTTTTGAAATATGGTATGATAAACCAAGGGAAAACCTTTGAAAAAAGCGGATTGGATACGTGGCGTTTATGCCAAAAAACAATGCCAAAAGAAGAGAAAAAAAATTTAAATGATGCTTGTACCTATTGGGGAATTCGAAGAAAGGCTGCCCATAGAGCATTAGAAGATGCGAGAGATAGCCACTACTTATTTCAAAAATTGAAAGCCTACTATGGATTGGAAAGTAAGTTTTTAGAACCTCAAAAGTTGATTTACAAAGTAAAAAAAGAACAGATGGCATCAAAAAGACAAAAAGAATGCTTGCAGTATTTGCTTAAATATCATAAAATAGAGCTATCTATGCATATAGATAGTTTGACACGAAGTGAAGTGTCAAGGATAACGGATCAAACCATATTACAATATGGAAGAGTAAACGAAAGATAAGAGTAAGAGGTGAAATACTATGATGAATTTTAATGCTGGAAGTAAAAGAAAGATTGT
>CAYJKD010000014.1:13474-19050 GCA_964370595.1 uncultured Lachnospiraceae bacterium | reverse complement strand
TATCGGAATTCTTGTACTAGCTATGATAGTTCCTACAATCCTTATAGCAGTAGTCTAAATATTTATTTGAATGAATGTAAAGAAAGGTCGGGTGCTTCGTGCACCCCAAATTTGGTGTATCAAATTATGAAAAAAAAGGTTTTATTACAAGGGGCAACATTAGGATTATTAATGGCAGCCTGTGTTACAATTCCTGTAAGTGCAAAGGATAGCACAATTCCACAAGGTGTTTTTGTGGATGAAATGGATATGGGAGGAATTACGTTAGAAGAAGCGAATCAATTAGTGGAAGAAGAAGTGGAAGCTCGGAAGGGACAAAGCTTAACACTACAGATTGCTGACCAATCGATTGAAGCAACAATGAACGATTTTTCAATGGAATGGAGTAATCAAGAAGAAATAGAAACAGCAATCGAAAAGGTAACTGGCGGAAATCTTGTAGCCAGGTATATGAATGAAACAGATTTGAAAAATCAGCCATTGAAGCTAGAGATTGCGCTAGAAGTAGAGGGAGCGAAAGTTCAAGAATTTGTAGATGAACATGCATCTCAAATGGTACAAACTCCAGTGGATGCGACAATAAGTCGTGAAGGGGATGTTTTTGTAGTGACAGAGGATCAGCCAGGTGTAGTGGTTGATGTTATGGCAACAAAGGCAGCTATGGACGTTGCATTAGAAGGTGGTGCTAAGGAGCCAATGGTTGTTGAAGCCGTTGCAACAAAACAAGAGGCAGCAGTTACAAAAGAAGCGCTTGACTTGATTCAAGACGAATTAGGTTCATTTACTACGAGCTTTAGTTCGAGTGGATTTGACCGTGCATCGAATGTAGAAAATGGGTCTTCTAAGATTAATGGAATTGTACTTATGCCAGGAGAGACTCTTTCAGCAGGAAAAACAATGCAACCATATACAAGTGCAAATGGATATTATCCAGCAGGTGCATTTGTCAATGGAGTGCTTGTAGATGAAATGGGAGGTGGCGTATGTCAAATTTCCACAACCCTATACAATGCGGCATTATTTGCTGAAATTGAAATTGAGGAACGCTTGAACCATTCAAAACTTATTTCATATGTAAAGCCATCTATGGATGCTGCAGTTGCAGGAGATTATAAGGATTTAAAGATTAAAAATACATATGAAACACCAATATATATTGAAGCAAATTCTGATAACCGTCAATTGACATTCACCATCTATGGCAATGAAACAAGACCAGAAAATAGAGAGATTAAGTTTATTTCAGAAGTAACAGGTTCTGTTTCACCTGCAGCACCAACTGAAACACTAGATCCGAATTTACCTTTAGGAACTGTAAATACAGTAACAGGTGCAAAGTCAGGACTTCGCTCACGTTTGGTTAAGGTTATTTATGAAGATGGAGTTGAAGTGGACCGTGTTGTATTACATAACGATACTTACCAGGCAACACGAGGAGCAATTGTTGTAGGAACAGGAGCACCGCTTCCAGATCCAACAATCGTACCAGTTGACCCAACTCCACAACCAACAGTACCACAAGAAACTCAACCTACGATTGTTGAAGGTGTTAGTGGAGGTCCAGGAATGTCACCAAGTACACAACCTACGACACCAGAAGTAACACAACCAGTAGCACCAGCACCAGAAACAACACCAGCACCAGAAACAACGCCAGCGCCAGTTACAAATCCAACGCCAGCACCATCGGCAGTACCAGTAGTTCCAGGGCCATAATGCATGATTCACAAAATCGAAAGAGAAAATTTAGGTGAAATGAAATGTGGACAAGATCTTGTTGTTGCAGGTTATGTAGGATTGTCTGGAACAAAAAAGATTTTAGAAAAAAAACAAGAAGAGTTATTACAATGGTTTAATAAGGATTTTTTAGAAGAAGGGCAGGATGCTTGGTTAGAAGAAGAAAAATCTTTGGAATTCTTTCAAAAATTTGGTGTATTAGAATGTGAGCCTTGTCAAAATGGAGGAATATTAAAAACCATATGGGATTTATCAGGAGCTTATGGTGTGGGAGTAACTGTATTACTTAGTAAAATCCCGATGAAACAGATTACCGTTGAAGTTTGTGAACGATTTCAAATTACACCCTTTCGACTAGAATCAATAGGTTCTTATTTATTGGTAACATCTAGTGGAAATCAATTGGTGGAACGGCTAAATGAATCTGGAATACCAGCAAGTGTTGTAGGATTTGTGACTGACCGAAAAGCCAGAGTCATCATCAACGGTGATGGTGAAAGCTTTTTAGAGAGACCGAGAAAAGACGAATTGAAAAAAATTTTGTAAAAGGAGTGGTAGAAACATGAGAGATAAGATATTAGCAGTAATCGAGAAAAACAGCAGAATTGATTTGAAAGATTTAGCCATTTTACTGGGAGAGAGTGAAGTTGCAGTTGCCAATGAAATCGCTGCTATGGAAAAAGAAAGAATTATCTGTGGATACCATACTTTAATCAATTGGGATAATACCAGTAATGAAAAAGTGATTGCTTTAATTGAAGTGAAGGTAACTCCTCAAAGAGGAATGGGATTTGATAAAATAGCAGAACGTATTTATCAATATAATGAAGTTAATGCAGTATATCTAATGTCTGGTACATTTGACTTTACTGTATTTATTGAAGGAAAAACCATGAGGGAAGTTGCGCAGTTTGTTTCAGAGAAGTTAGCACCATTAGAATCTGTGCTTAGTACAGGAACTCATTTTGTGTTAAAAAAATATAAAGATCACGGAACAGTATTATGCGAAGAAGTTCGTGATGAAAGGATGTTGATTATCTCATGAGAAATCCATTAGCAGATACTGTTGTTGGCATTCAGCCATCAGGAATTCGTAAGTTTTTTGATATTGTAAGTGAAATGAAGGATGCTATTTCTTTAGGGGTAGGTGAGCCTGATTTTGATACCCCTTGGCATATTAGGGAAGAGGGGATTTACTCTCTTGAAAAAGGAAGAACATTTTATACATCCAATGCAGGATTAAAAGAATTAAAAGTTGAAATTGGTAATTATTTAAATCGACGATTCCATGTGAAATATGATGCAGATCAGGAGATTATGATTACTGTTGGTGGTAGTGAAGCAATTGATATTGCAATGCGGGCCATGTTAAATCCTGGAGATGAAGTGTTGATTCCTCAGCCGAGTTATGTTTCTTATGAGCCTTGTTGTGTATTAGCAAATGGAGTTCCAGTTATCATTGAATTAGAGGAAAAAGATGAATTTCGCTTAACTCCAGAAAAATTATTGGAAAAAATCACTCCAAAAACGAAAATATTAGTCTTACCATTTCCAAATAACCCTACAGGTTCTATTATGACTCGTGAAGAACTAGAAGTGATTGCAAAAATTGTAATAGAGCATGATTTATATGTTTTATCAGATGAGATTTATGCAGAACTTACCTATGGAGAAGAAGAACACGCAACAATTGCTGCGATTCCAGGAATGTGGGAAAGAACGATTCTAATCAGTGGTTTTTCAAAAGCGTATGCTATGACAGGGTGGAGGCTTGGATATGCCTGTGGGCCAGAGCTTATTCTTTCTCAAATGCTAAAAATTCATCAATATGCAATTATGTGTGCACCTACAACAAGCCAATATGCAGCAGTTGCAGCAGTTCGAGATGGAGATTCTGATGTTCAGAGAATGAGAGAATCTTATGATCAGAGAAGACGTTATCTTATGCATGCATTTCAAGAGATGAATCTAGAGTGTTTTGAGCCATTAGGGGCATTCTATTTATTCCCAAGTATCAAACGCTTTGGGATGACATCAGAAGAATTTGCAACAAGATTACTGCAAGAAGAAAAAGTTGCGGTGGTTCCAGGAACTGCATTTGGTGATTCAGGAGAAGGATTTTTGCGAATTTCCTATGCATATTCATTAGATAGCTTGAAAGAAGCAATCAGTCGGATTGAACGATTTGTAAAACGTTTAGATGGAAAGGCAGAATAAACAATGAATATTGTACTATTTGAGCCAGAGTTGCCACAAAACACAGGTAATATTGGAAGAACTTGCGTAGCAACTAATACAAAATTACATTTGATTGAGCCATTAGGTTTTGATATCAGCGATAAAGCAGTAAAGCGCGCAGGACTTGATTATTGGAGTAAACTAGATGTGACGGTGTATTGTAATTTTGAAGATTTCTTACAACGAAATCCAGGAGCTAAGATTTATATGGCAACGACAAAAGCAAAAAAAACATATGCAGAACCTGCCTATGAGGCAGATTGTTTCTTAATGTTTGGAAAAGAAAGCGCAGGAATTCCTGAAGAAATTTTAGTGAATTATCCAGAAACTGCAGTGAGAATTCCTATGTGGGGAGATATTCGTTCTCTAAATTTATCAAATTCGGTTGCTGTTGTTTTATATGAAGCTTTGAGACAACATGAATTTGAAAAAATGACATTAGAAGGAGAGCTACATCGACTTCATTGGGATGAAACCATAAAATAACGAACAATAAATGATTTAGTGAAAGTTGATTAGAGTTATTATAATTTTAGAACCTTAGTATCAATTGCTGTTTCTATGGAAACGGATTGGCACTAAGGTTCTATTTTTTTCTTTCTATTTTTCACATAATTATAGTCGCTGTACTAATTTATGAATACACCGTGAAAACAGTAATAATGTTACATCTGTTCTAGAAAACAAAAAAACACTTGCTATAAGCTATTAAATACAGTAAACTTATCATAAGCATATACCTCATGGAATTACCCATGAGATCTTAACACCAATTCTTGGTATATTTATAATTCTAGTTTTATTATTATCTATGCTTAAAATCTCAGATTCAAAACAATCAAATAATTTATGGTAAAAGGTTGTGTTTGTGTACACGTACAACTTTTGAGGCATGACCTTGTAGAGAGGAGGATTTCTATTAAGAAAAAGCAGTTAGCAAACGAAGAAAAAGAAAGGCGAATTCAGCAGTTTCAACTTACAAGTGATGTATTTTTTGGAAAAGTAATGGAAGATATTAAGGTATGTCAAGAAGTAATTCAGATTATTTTGCAGGAAAAAGTTGAAATCGTAGAGGTAAAATGTCAATATGCAATACGTCAATATTTTACACATTCAGTAATCCTAGACGTGCTTGCAAGAGATTTTGAGGGAAATAATATCATTATTGAAATGCATCCTCAAAGTGATCATTCCTGCATCAAACGTAGTAGATATTATATGAGCGTTGTGGATGTAGAACATTTTGAAAAAGGTGAGGAATATGGTGTGATACCAGGACAATGGTATATTTATATTACAAACAAAGATTTTTCTGAGTGTGGATGGGGAATTGATGAGGTGGTAAGAAGTAGTAGGTATAGTGGTGCATCTATGGAAAATGGTACACGCGAGTATTATGTGAATTTTACTGGCACACGATGGAAAACGAAAGAGCAAGAAGAGCTTTTAAGATATATGGAAAATTCAGATGGAATATTAGATCATGTATCATTTCCTGAATTGGTAAGAAGAGTAAGAATGATAAAAGAATCAGAAGGAGGAAAGAGAGTTATGTGTGAAATTCTTGATAAAGAAAGAGCGGAAGGAAGGGAAGAAGGAAG
>CAYJKD010000014.1:0-13374 GCA_964370595.1 uncultured Lachnospiraceae bacterium | reverse complement strand
GAAGGAAGGGAAGAAGGAAGAGCGGAAGGATGCAAAGCTTTAGTAGGGGCATTATTGGAACTTGGAACAAGTATGGATGTGATTATTAGGCAGCTGATGAAACAGATGAATATATCTGAAATAGAAGCAAAAAAATATATATAGTAAGCGTGTTCCTTGAAATATAGAAATAAAAAGGGAAGTAAATCTATAGTAGAAGCTTGGAATTGTTTATATCATAATAAATTGAAAGAAAATTATTAGAGGTACTAGGAAATAAGTTGGTTTAGCATATTTCTTAGTACCTCTTTATAGAGAGATTATTTTTTCATGTGAAGGGGTGTTGTTATTTTAATCGATTTTTAAGACGTAAAATTCTTCTTCCAAAAGGCATTTGCTCTAGTTCGCGTTGATTGACAACATTCAAGTAGATAATTAAAAATCCATAGATTAATCCGATGATTGGCAATGTAATAAGAAGTGATATTGTTACATTTTTTAATAATAGATTAATTAGTTCATATAATCCTCTTCCGATTCCACATGCAACCAATGCAATTACAAGAGGGTAGATAAATGTGGTTTTTATCTCTTGGCGATAGCGAAGGGCTTTTTTTATTGCATAAGCATTTAAAATACAAACAACGAGCGCAAAGGTAACATTACCAATCACAAGACCATAAACACCCAGATTCATATATTCTAACATCACATAGACTAAAATAATATGAATTACCAAAGAAATTGCTGAATGTGTGACAGATTTTCGCATTAAGTCGATACCTTGTAGTACTGCATTTGAAACAGTGGATAGAGAGAAAAAAATCACACTTAAGAACCCAAGTTGCATCAGTTGCGTTGCCAGTGGTTGAGGAGAGCGAAAAACTAGTTCCATAATCGGTCCAGCCAATATGCCTAGTGCAATAGAAGACGGAATTGCAATTAGCATATTAAACTTAATTAATAGGCGTGTGCTATGTAAGCATTCTCTGCGATTATTTCGAGCAACGGAAGCTGCAATGGCAGGAATCATAGAAGTGCCTAAAGATGATGCAATAGCCACTGGCACATTGCTAAGTAGTCGGTATCGTCCACTATAAACACCGAGAAGTTCCATACGACTTGATTCGTCAAATCCTTTTCCACTTAAGAGAAGACCAAACATAGAATTGTCAACGGTTCCACTAAGTTGGTATACAAATTGACTTAGGATAATCGGAGTCAAGGTAAGAGCTAGCAGTTGATAGGAACGAAGGAGGCGCTCTGCTCTGTACGATTGCTTCAATGGGAATAATGATTTGGATCTAGATTTGTGTATGGAAAGTAAAATAACAAGTGTTATAAGACCTGCAATTGCACCAGATAAAGTACCTAAAGTACCACCTGCAGCACCAAAAGAGGCAGGCGCATCTCGATCTGCGAATATTACCATAAAGTTGATAGAGGCAACAATACTTACAAGGGCATTGATAATTTGCTCAATAATCTGTGAAATAGAGGTAGGAACCATATTGCCGTGTCCTTGAAAATATCCTCTGATTACACCCATAATGGAAAATACAAAAATAGTTGGAGCCATTACTTTGAGTGGTAAAGCACTATTAGGGCTTTGGAATAGTGTTGTAGTAATCCACTCTGCTTCTAAGAAAATAAAAAGTGTCATAAGAAGTCCAGCCGATAAAGAAAGTGTAAGGCCACTAATGAATAATTGCCTCGCGTCTCGACCACGATTCTTTGCTAGTTTTCCAGAAATAAGCTTTGACATGGCCATAGGAAGACTATAGGAAGAAAGGATAAGCCCCATATTGTAAATTTCATAAGCGGTGTTATAGTAACCGATTCCTTCATCTCCAAGAGCAATTGTCATTGGGATTTTGTAAAATAATCCGATTAGGCGAACAACAATTCCTGCAGCAGCAAGAATACTACCTTGAATTAAAAAATTAGACTTAGTGACAGTCGCGTTCGTATTCATGTAATAACTCCTTGATAACGTAATAGTTGTATTGTATCAAATGAATGGGTATGTGGCAAGGGAGCGTGGCAAAAGATGGTGGATTTCTTATGGTTTGTGGGGTATAATGGTTGAAATATCTGTTGGTTCAGAGTACAATAGGGAAATAAAAAACAAAGCGAAAACAGTTGTAATGATTTGATAACTTACCAATTATTACAAAAAGAGGTGAAATTATGATTGAACGAGGAATTCGAAATATCAAAATAAGAAAAAAATTATTTTTACTTGGTATCATTAGTATCGTAGGAATGATTATACTTGGAAGCGAATCGATTATTACTGCACAGAGAATCAATCAAGTGGGAAGAACGTTGACAGATACTTGGCTTAATGCTGTTATTTTATCAGAAGAGCTTACTACAGATATTGCAAACTATCGAATTCAAGAAATGCAATATAGCATTGCAGATAATGAAGTTGAAAAAAGTGCAGTAGAAAGTCGATTAACAGAAATTCGAGAGGAAATGGATGATAAATTTACTAGTTATAAAAAACTTCAAACATCAAATAGAAGTCGCGAATTAATTAGTCAAGCAGAACAAGTGTGGAATGAATATTTGGGCGCTAGTGATAGTTATTTGTCAAAAAGTAACCAAGGGAGCAATAATTCCTATCAAATATTATCGATAGCGAAAGGCGAATCTCAACAATTATTTATTGAAGTAGGAGATTTACTTAATCAAAATGTTACATTGACAAAAGGGGAATCAATGGCAGCAAGAAATCAAGCAGATCATATTTATCAAAATCTTATTAATCAAAAGCTTGTAGTTATTGTCTTGTGCTCAATTATGGTAGTGGTCTTAGTCATTGCAATTACACAATCGATTGAAAATCCAGCCAATGAACTTTCTAATGCAGCACATCGTGCAACGAATGGTAATCTTGATTTTCAACTTACTTATAAATCAAAGGATGAGATTGGAAATTTAACAGAGGCTATGAATGTTTTGCTTAAACGAGTTAGACGAATTGTAGAAGATCAAAAATACATTTTACATGAAATCTGCAAAGGGAATTATCGTGTGAAATCTACTTGTGAAAAATCATATCGTGGAGACTTTGCACCATTACTTTATTCTGTTACTTGCTTACAAAGTTTATTGAGAGAAAATGAAAAAAAGCATGAAGAAGAAATAAGTAGATTAAAAGAAGAAATTGAAGAACTAGAAAGTAAAATTGAGGGGCTAGATCATGCATAAAACTTCAAAATGGATGCTTCATGCAAAAAAAGCAGATTTTAATGCAATAGGAGAGAGATTTAAAATCTCTCCTATTACAGCGAGAATTCTACGTAACCGCGGGTTGATTGGGGAAAAAGAGATTGATTTTTACTTAAATGGAACCATGGATTTGTTGCATTCCCCTTTCTTGTTAAAAGATATGGAAAAAGCAATACAAATGATTCAAGAAAAAATAGTAGAGAAGAAACCAATCCGTATCATTGGCGATTATGATATTGATGGAATCTGCTCTACTTATCTTTTGTATCAAGGGTTAAAACGTTGTGGAGCAAATGTAGACTATCAAATTCCAGAAAGAATGAAAGATGGATATGGAATTAATGAGACAATTATAAAGAAAGCAGGAAATGATTCAGTAGATACACTGATTACATGTGATAATGGAATTGCTGCAAGAAAACAGATTCAGTTTGCGAGAGAGTTAGGGCTAACAGTCATTATAACGGATCATCATGAAGTTCCTATGGTGGAGGGGAAGGAATCTCTTCCACCAGCTAATGCGATTATCAATCCAAAGCAGCACGATTGTAATTATCCATTCGAAGGGATTTGCGGTGGTGTAGTAGCATATAAGCTAATTCAAGCATTGTATGAAACCATGGGGGTGCCGAGAGCTGAGTGGGAAGGAATGGTAGAAATTGCAGCCATTGCAACCGTAGGCGATGTAATGCAATTGAAAGATGAAAATCGAATTATTGTAAAATATGGACTAAAATCCATGGAGTCTTCAAAAAGTATAGGATTGCATAAGCTAATTGAAGCTTGCAATTTAGAATATGATTCTATATCATCATACCATATCGGATTTGTAATTGGTCCTTGCTTAAATGCAAGTGGGCGATTGAAAACAGCAGAATTAGCATTAGAACTTCTTCTTTGCAAGCAGGAAGAAAAAGCAAGTGAGATGGCAATGGAACTTCGTGTCTTAAATGAAGAACGAAAAGATTTGACCGCAGTAGGGTTAGAAACTGCGATCCAACAAGTAGAATCACTTTGGATGGAAGATCGTGTGTTAGTAGTATATCTAGAGGATTGCCATGAATCTTTAGCAGGTATTATTGCAGGGCGGTTGCGAGAACGATACTATAAACCATCTCTTGTTCTTACAAAAGCAGAGGAGGGGGCAAAAGGGTCTGGTAGATCGATTTCGGGTTACCATATGTATGAAGAATTGGTTAAAGTTGACCAATTATTAGAAAAATACGGTGGACATCCTATGGCAGCAGGTTTTTCACTCAATTGTGAACAAATTGAAGAATTTCGAAAGCAGCTGAATGAAAATTGTCAATTGACAGAGCAAGAATTGATTCCACAGATTTGGATCGATGTTCCTATGCCGTTTGAGTATATATCAGAATCATTAATCCGAGAGTTGAAACTATTAGAACCATTTGGACAAGGAAATGAAAAACCACAATTTGCACAGAAAAATCTAACAATTCGAAATAGTCGTGTTTTTGGGAAACGAAAAAATGTAGTAAAACTATCATTGGTTACCCCAGAGGGATATGCAATGGAAGGAATTATATTTACAGATGGGGAAGCCTTTGAGGAAGAACAAAAAGGAAGAACAAAAATCGATATTATTTACTATCCAGATCTAAACGAATACAATGGAAATAAAACATTGCAGGTTGTTATTCAGACATATCAATGGGGGAATTGACAGAAGCTACATATGGCAATATAATGGGAGTTAGTGTTTCAATAACAATAAGTACATATTTGAGGAGGAGCAACAATGGTAAATGAAGTGATGCAACTAATTACAAAGTATGATCCACAAGTAGGGAAAGCAATGGAACAAGAGGCAGCTAGACAGAGAAGGAATTTAGAGTTAATCGCCTCGGAAAATATTGTTTCAGAGCCAGTTATGATGGCCATGGGATCGTTGCTTACGAACAAATATGCAGAAGGATATCCTGGAAAACGCTATTATGGTGGATGTGAATGTGTAGACGTAGTAGAATCTATTGCAATTGATCGAGCAAAAGAATTGTTTGGATGTGATTACGCCAATGTACAACCACACTCAGGAGCACAAGCGAATATGGCAGTATTTCTTGCAATGCTGCAAGCAGGAGATACGGTTATGGGAATGGACTTAAATCATGGTGGGCATTTAACACATGGAAGTCCTGTAAACTTTTCAGGGTTATATTTTAATATTGTACCTTACGGAGTTGATGCCAACGGCTTGATCGATTATGATGAGGTGGAGAAAATTGCGATTGAAAAAAAACCTAAGATGATTATCGCAGGTGCAAGTGCTTATGCAAGGGAGATCGACTTTGAAAAGTTTCGCCAAATAGCAGATAAAGTATCTGCATATTTAATGGTAGATATGGCACATATTGCAGGACTTGTGGCAGCAGGAATTCATCCAAATCCATTTCCACATGCACACGTTGTTACGACTACAACACATAAAACCTTACGTGGGCCAAGAGGTGGAATGATTCTTGCAAATCAAGAGGCAGCAGATCAGTTTAATTTTAATAAAGCAATCTTTCCTGGAATCCAAGGTGGTCCATTGGAGCATGTAATTGCAGCAAAGGCAGTTTGCTTTGGCGAGGCATTAAAACCAGAGTTTAAAGAATATCAAACAAGTGAAAATTAATGCACAGGCATTAGCGAAAGCTTTAATTGAAAAAGGATTTAAACTTTTAACAGATGGTACGGATAACCATTTAATGTTACTAGATTTAAGAGATATGGAAGTATCTGGAAAAGAACTTCAAAATCGCTGTGATGAAGTATATTTAACCCTAAATAAAAACACAGTCCCAAATGATCCAAGAAGTCCATTTGTAACCTCTGGAGTGAGAATTGGAACTCCTGCAATTACATCGAGGGGACTTGTTGAAGCTGATATGGAAAAAATTGCAGAGTGTATTTGGCTAGCGGCAACTGATTTTGAAAATAAAGCAGATTATATTCGAGAAGAAGTGACAAAGCTTTGTGATCGCTATCCTCTATATGAATAGTTATATAGAATAAGCTTCCATATGTTTGATTATAAAAAAGAAGAGATTGACAATGATGTAAAATCATTGGATGTCTCTTTTTTTGTGCAACTCTATAGAAAAAAGTAGATAATAAAAGAAATTATTAAGGATAGAAAAAACGATTGTAAACAGATTTAACATAGATTTAACATAGAAAAGAGTATAAATTTTACATTTTACAATTAGAATCTCAAGTATCAACAATAAAGTGTTTGAACAGAGGAGAGAAAAAATGAAGAAAATATTAGCAATGGTAATGGCAGTAAGTATGACAGCAGTGGCTTTAGTAGGATGTAGTTCAGCACCAGCTGAAACGACAGCAGCAACAGCAGCAACAACAGCAGGAGATACAACAACAGAAGCACCTGCAACAGATGCAGCAACACCAGCGATGGAAGGATATATTAGTGTAGTATCACGTGAAGATGGTTCTGGAACACGTGGAGCATTTATTGAATTGTTAGGAATTGAACAAGAAAATGCAGATGGAGAAAAAGAAGATATGACTTCTCTAGATGCAGAAATTACAAATAGCACATCTGTTATGATGACAACGGTACAAGGTAATGAAGCAGCAATTGGATATGTTTCACTAGGGTCTATGAATGACACGGTAAAAGCAGTTAAAATCGATGGAGCAGATGCAACTGCTGAAAACGTAAAATCAGGTAGTTATAAAGTAGCTCGTCCATTTAACATTGCAACGATTGGTGAAGTAAGTGAGGTTGCACAAGACTTTATGAATTATATCTTAAGTGATGAAGGACAAAAAATTGCAGAAGAAAATGGACTTATTAGCGAAGGAAGCAATGGAGCTTACACTGCATCTGGTGTAAGTGGAAAAGTTACAATTGCAGGGTCGACATCAGTAACACCAGTTATGGAAAAATTAGCAGAAGCATATAAAGTAATCAATGCAGATGTTGAAATTGAAATTCAATCAAGTGGTTCTACAGCAGGTATGACTTCAGCACTTGAAGGTGTATGTGATATCGGAATGGCATCAAGAGAATTAAAAGACAGTGAAATTGAAGCTGGGTTAGTTCCAACTGTAATCGCTCTTGATGGAATTGCAATTGTAGTAAATACAGCGAATCCAATTGAAGATTTAGAATCAGCTCAAGTTACAGCAATCTTTACAGGTGAAACAACTGACTGGAGTGAAATTCAATAAGTAATCATCAATGAGCCATGGATATGTGGGATTCTCCCTTCAATCCATGGCTGTTATTGTTGCGTATGAGCTTATATGAAAGGAATTGGTATGAATAATTTGAAAGAAAAAATGATGCATGGTGTGTTTTTAATCTGTGCATGTGCCTCAATCTTCTCTGTTCTAATAATATGTATATTTCTATTTGCCAATGGGATACCTGCAATTGCAGAAATAGGATTATTTGATTTTTTATCTGGCGAAACATGGAAGCCAGGAAATGATAAGTATGGAATTTTTCCAATGATTTTAGGTAGTATCTACGTGACAGCAGGATCGATACTTGTAGGTGTACCAATTGGAATATTAACAGCTGTATATTTGGCGAAGTTTTGTCATCCAAAAGTGTATCGTGTGGTAAAACCTGCAATTAACTTGTTAGCAGGAATTCCATCTGTCGTATATGGTTTTTTTGGCTTAATCGTATTGGTTCCATTATTATCAGATCTACTAGGTGGTAGTGGAAAAAGTATGACAACTGCTTCAATCTTACTTGGAATTATGATTCTCCCAACAATTATCGGTGTATCAGAAGCTTCTATTCGTGCAGTTCCAGGAAGTTATTATGAAGGAGCACTTGCTCTAGGAGCAAGTCATGAAAGAAGTGTGTTCTTTGCAACATTGCCTGCAGCAAAATCAGGAATTATGGCAGGGGTTATTCTAGGAATTGGACGTTCCATCGGTGAGACAATGGCAGTTATTA
The DNA here is from genome assembly GCA_964370595.1 of uncultured Lachnospiraceae bacterium. GTDB lineage: Bacteria > Bacillota > Clostridia > Lachnospirales > Lachnospiraceae > Brotaphodocola. Next base: position 5,210 of record CAYJKD010000014.1, on the reverse strand, counting down.
TGGTAGCTGGAAATCAGCCTCGTGTTCCAGATAGTTTACTAGATGGTGTTCGAACCATGACAGCAAACATTGTTCTTGAAATGGGCTATGCAACAGACTTGCATAGAGATGCACTAATCGCAACAGGAGTGGTATTATTTGTATTTATTTTATTGATCAATTTGTGTTTTTCCATTTTAAATAAAAAGACACAATACTAGTCAATTATGTAGGAGAGGAAAAGACACATGAAAATTATGAATAAAAGTCCACTATCATTTGTGCTTTGGCTTTTGGTAAATGTTTCAGCATGGATCACCATCGGTGTACTATTTTTATTAGTAGGCTATATCGTAGTGAAAGGAGTGCCATATTTGACTCCAGAACTATTTGCATTTGAATATACCAGTGAAAATGTTTCTTTGGTTCCAGCTGCGATTAATACACTTATCATTGTTGGACTATCATTACTGATTGCAGTTCCACTAGGAATTTTTGCAGCAATTTATCTTGTAGAATATGCAAAAAGAGGAAATAAAATTGTAGCAGCAGTGCGTATTACAGCAGAAACGTTATCAGGTATTCCTTCGATTGTTTATGGACTATTTGGATTTCTCCTATTTACAGTTACGCTGAAATGGTCTTTCACTGTTATGGGTGGTGCATTGACCCTTGCCATTATGATTCTTCCGCTTATTATGAGAACCACAGAGGAAGCATTAAAATCAGTTCCAGATTCTTTTCGAGAAGGAAGTTTTGGACTTGGAGCAGGTAAACTTCGTACCGTATTTCGAATTGTATTACCATCAGCAACACCTGGAATTTTAGCAGGAGTTATCTTATCAGTAGGACGTATTGTAGGTGAAACAGCAGCACTGATTTATACAGCAGGTACGGTACCAGGAGTGCCAGATAATGTAATGGGTTCAGGTAGAACATTAGCCGTTCATATGTATGTGCTATCAAGTGAAGGATTGCATACCAATCAAGCTTCAGCAACAGCAGTAGTATTATTAATAATCGTAATTGCAATTAACATGATTTCAGAGTTTATTGCTAAGAGGATTGCAAAGAGATAAGGGGAATAGGATATTATGAATAAATTTGAAATATCTAATATGGAACTTTTTTATGGAGACTTTAAAGCGTTAAAAGGGATTGATTTAAGCATAAATGAAAAAGAGGTAACTGCATTTATCGGACCTTCTGGATGTGGGAAATCTACACTTTTAAAATCGTTAAATCGTATGAATGATTTAGTAGAAGGATGTAAAATTACTGGTAATATACTTCTTGATGGAGAAGATATTTATGGAAATATGGATGTGAATTTACTTCGTAAACGTGTAGGAATGGTATTTCAAAAACCAAATCCATTTCCTATGAGTGTTTATGATAATATTGCATTTGGTCCAAGAACACATGGAATTACTGCAAAAGCAAAATTAGATGATATCGTGGAAAAATCACTTCGTGATGCAGCGATTTGGGATGAGTTGAAAGACCGATTAAAGAAAAGTGCATTAGGATTATCAGGTGGGCAGCAACAAAGACTTTGTATAGCAAGAGCGTTAGCAGTACAGCCAGAAGTTCTTCTTATGGATGAGCCAACATCAGCCCTAGATCCAATTTCCACCTCTAAAATTGAGGACCTTGCAGTGGAATTAAAAAAAGATTATACTATAATCATGGTAACACACAATATGCAGCAAGCAGCACGTATTTCGGATAAAACAGCATTTTTCCTATTAGGAGAAGTGATTGAGTTTGGAGAAACGGAACAAATATTCTCCAATCCAAAGCAACAGAAAACAGAAGATTATATTACAGGGAGGTTTGGATAAAATGCGTAATCGTTTTGATGATCAGTTAGAGTTATTAAATATAGGGTTGATTAAGATGGGCGCTTTATGTGAAGATGCAATTACATTAGCAGGCCGTATGTTAGGTGGGGAATTAGAATTAAAAGATGAGATTAATCGTACAGAACAAGAGATTGATCAAAAGGAACGTGATATTGAATCACTATGTATGAGATTGTTATTGCAACAGCAACCAGTTGCAAGAGATTTGCGAATTGTTTCATCTGCACTGAAAATGATTTCTGACATGGAACGTATAGGAGATCAAGCAGCAGATATTGCAGATATCGCAGAAGTTGTATTAGGGAAAAAACTAGAAAGTCATACACATTTGAAGGAAATGGCAGAGGCTACAAGTCAAATGGTAACCATCAGCGTAGATTCTTTTGTAAAAAAAGACTTAGAAATCGCGAAAAAAGCAATGGAAATGGATGATGTGATCGACAAATTGTTTGATAAAGTAAAAGATGAAGTAATCGAGTTAATAAGAGAAAACTCCAAAGAAGGAGAAGGTTGTATTGACGTACTTATGATTGCAAAGTATTTTGAGCGAATTGGTGATCATGCAACGAATATTGCAGAATGGGTTGAATATTCAATTACTGGAGAACACGTATAATTTAAGAGGAGAAATGTTATGATATATCTTGTTGAAGATGATAACAGTATTCGAGAATTAGTAACATACACCTTAAAAAGCACAGGTTATGAAGCGAAAGGCTTTGCATGTGCCAAAGATTTTTGGGAAGAATTGAAAATTCAAGAGCCGAGTTTAATTATGCTTGATATTATGCTCCCTGATGAAGATGGACTTTCTATTTTAAAGAAGCTTAGAAATAATAAGCTTACAGAAAAACTCCCTATTGTAATGTTGACTGCAAAAGGAACTGAATATGATAAGGTAATCGGATTAGACAGCGGTGCAGATGATTATATTCCAAAACCCTTTGGAATGATGGAATTGGTATCTAGAGTAAAAGCATTACTTAGGCGAGTGGAAGTCCCTAAAAAAGAAATGACATATGAAGCAGGTAAAATAAGTGTGGATATGGGAAGACACCGTGTAAGTGTTAATCATGAAATCATCAATCTAACATTTAAAGAGTTTGAGTTGCTTTCTTATCTTTTGGAAAATGAAGGGATTGTTTTAACTAGAGATCAAATTTTATCAAAGATATGGGGATATGATTTTGATGGAGAGACAAGAACTGTGGATGTGCATATTCGAACATTACGCCAAAAGTTGGGAGAAGCAGGAAGTTATATAGAAACGATCCGAGGAATCGGATATAAAGCGGAGGTACCTAGTGAAGCGTAAAATTTTTTGGAGCATCAGTTTGATTGCACTTATTACAATGATATTGACTAGTATTTCTATTGTAATGGTACAGTCATACAATACAAGTAGAGAAATAAAACTTGCAGTAAAAGTAGAAGTTGATTTTTTAGCCAATGCTATGACTGGAAGTGAGCAAGATAACATAATCTATTTATATGCAAGAGGAAATACAAGTCGAAATAATCGAGTTACCTTAATTAACAATGAAGGCGAAGTCTTGTATGATAGCTATACCAATACAGAGTATATGGATAACCATGGAGATCGACCAGAGGTAATTGCAGCATTGGAATCGGGGGAAGGCGAGGCACATCGACTATCTGATACATTACGAAACCAAACCTATTATAGTGCAAGGCAACTTCTAGATGGCAGTGTTATTCGAGTATCTAACTCTACAAAGAGTGCACTTGCAATTATTGGAGAAATGTTGTTACCGATGGCACTTCTAGCAATAACGATATTAGCAGTAGTTATGTTTTTGTCAGAATTTGGAACAAAGAAAATTATTGAGCCTATTAACAATATAGATCCAGAAAAATTAGATGAAACAGAAATTTATGACGAACTTTCTCCTCTCATTCATAATTTGAAAAAACAAAAGCGCACAATTAAGGAAAAATCCAAAGAATTAAAAGGAAAACAAGAAGAGTTTATTGCAATTACAGAAAATATGAAAGAGGGTTTTGTCCTTATTGACAGTAGAGCAGATCTTATTTCCTACAATACAAGTGCTATGGAAATCCTAGGAATTGAAAATAAACCGATGAAAGATGAATTAGTCAATATTTTAAGCTTCAATAGAACAAGTACATTTCGACATCTTATTGATGAGGCATTAAAAGGGAATAGTGGCCAAGAAGTACTGTTCATCAATGAAAAGTATTACGAGTTTATTGCGCATTCTGCTAGTACGTATAGTAACAAAAATGGTGTGGTTTTAATTATTCTTGATGTTACAGAGCGAAAAGGTCGTGAGCAACTGCGAAGAGAATTCTCTGCCAATGTATCTCATGAATTAAAAACACCATTAACTTCTATTTCAGGATATGCTGAAATTATGAAAAATGGGATGGTTCAAGCAGAGGATATGCCAAGATTTGCAGAAAAGATTTATACAGAAGCACAACGTTTGATTCATTTGGTTGGGGATATTATTCGAATCTCTCAGTTGGATGAAGAAAAAGTTCGAGCAGAAGCAACCGATCTTGACTTATTTGAATTATCGAATCAAGTAGTTCTTCGGTTAAAAGAAAAAGCAGAATTATCAAAAATTGATATTCAGATAAGTGGTGAATCCGCAAAAGTGAAGGGCGTTGCTCAGATTATTGATGAAATGGTATTTAATTTGTGTGAAAATGCCATTAAATATAATAAAGAGAATGGGTATGTAAAGGTAACAGTTGGTTATGCTTGTGGTCATCCACAAATTGAAGTGAAGGATAATGGAATTGGAATTCCAGAAGCGGATAAGGAACGAATCTTTGAACGTTTTTATCGTGTGGATAAAAGCCATTCGAAGCAGATTGGTGGAACGGGTCTAGGATTATCCATAGTAAAGCATGGAGCAGCTTATCATAAGGCACAGGTAGAGTTAGAGACTGCACTTGGAAAAGGAACGACAGTAAAGATTGTATTTTAGAAAAAGACATCTGTATCAAGAGGTTGGAGTGGAACCTTTGGTATAGGTGTTTTTTTGTATCTAAAATATAATAATAGAAGATTGTGTTTTACATCGAGGAATGGAAGTTTTTATATAGTTAGTTTATCCTTGAATAAGAATCGTCTCCATGATATGATTATGGATAGAAATAAAGGTAAGACTATTTTGAATTGTGAATATTATCTAGGAGGAGTTGCAAAATATGAATTCATATGCAACAAAGATATACGGACACAGGGGAGCAAGCGGATCTGCTCCAGAGAATAGTATGGAATCATTTATACTAGCTTATGAAATGAAGAATGATTATAGATAATATGTAGAAGTGGTTTAATTTTTATAATAATTTGCCGATATAAGATAGAAG
>CAYJKD010000013.1:0-24905 GCA_964370595.1 uncultured Lachnospiraceae bacterium | reverse complement strand
TACTTTCTCCTTCAGGTCTACTTTCTCCTTCAGGTCTACTTTCTCCTTCAGGTCTGCTTTCTCCCTCAGAACTATTAGGTTCATGGTCTATAGTAGATTGTATCGTTGGTTCGTTAGAACTAGTAGTGCTTGTATCTTCGGATACACAACCAGTGATCAATAGTAGCGGCGTTACAATAATACAAATTATTTTTTTTAGATTAAACATAGAAAACTCCTCTTTCTTTTTATTTTTTTCTTTTAAATCCTATCAACTGTTTGTGAAAAATATGTGTTTCAATTGTGATGTGAAGTTGAATATTAGCTAGTAATTATAATAAAAGCAATTTCCTAGAACTCAGATTTTGTTGTCAATGATTTGCAGTTATGATAGAATAGGCAGAAGTGAGCATAACAAAAACAACAAGGAAAAGAGAAATGAAATTATGTTAGAAAATATGCTATTTAGTATTAATGTAATTATTCCCCTATTTGCAATTGGAATTTTGGGATATGTATTAGTTAAAATGAAATTGGTAGATTCAAAATTTATGAGTACAGTAAATATGCTGACATTTAAAGTGTTTTTACCAATTAAAATTTTTGGAGAAATTTATTATGCAGAAAGAACAGATTCTTTTGACTTGAAGTTTTTTTCCTATTGCTTAGGAATGAACTTACTGATTGCAATAATCGCTTATTTCGGTACAAAATTAGCTGTTAAGGATAGGTTTAAACAAGGAGCAATCGTGCAAGGGATCTTTAGGAGTAATTTTGTATTACTTGGGCTAGCAATCGTAGATAATATGTTTGGTGCAACTGGTGTTATGCAAGTGACAATGGTTATGCCTTTTGTAATTGCACTTTATAATATTCTAGGGGTTGTTGTTTTGGTAAATATGGCACCTGATAAACAAAATCAAAATAAGATTGATATCCTAGATATTCTGAAAAATATTATTAAAAATCCATTGATCATTAGTACAATTATAGGTTTTTTGTTTTTGCTATTTAATATTAAGTTACCTGAGTTTATAGGGTATACAATTGATGATTTATCAAGTATTGCAACCCCACTTGCATTACTGTCTATTGGCGGTTTATTCAATTTTAGCTCTTCTTGGAAAAATTTAAAATACTCTGTTATAACAACAATACTACGATTGGTTATCATTCCACTTGTTGGAGTAGTGATTGCAATTTTATTAGGATTTAGAAATGAACAATTAGCAGTGATTTTGATTTTACTAGGAACTCCTACAGCAGTTGCAAGTACTGCAATGACAAAGTCTATGGGAGGCGATTTTCAGCTAAATGCAGATATTGTTATGATGACAACATTATTCTCTGGATTTACAATTTTTGGCTTTATCTATATGCTACGAATGATGCAGTTAATATAATGAGGTGAAAAATGCAATATAGAAAATTAGTAAAAAGCGGACCGGATATTTCACTTTTAGGATTTGGATGTATGAGATTTCAATCAAAGAATGGACAGGTGGATCGAGAGCTTGCTATTAAGCAAATGAAATTAGCTTATGATGGTGGCGTGAATTATTATGATACAGCATATCCATATCATGGAGGGAAAAGTGAAGAAATTCTTGGCGAATTTATCCAGCGTTATCAGATAAGAAGTAATGTATATATTGCAGATAAATTACCAACCTATCTAGTTATAAAAGAAGAGCAGATTTATGACTTTTTTTCTACACAAATGGAGCGCTTGAATACAGATTACATTGATTTCTACTTAATGCACACACTTACAAGCTTTAAAGATTGGGAAAAGTTAAAGCGACTTGGCATAATTACCTTTGTTAATGAAAAAAAGCGCTTGGGGCAAATTCGATATATTGGCTTTTCCTTTCACGGAATGGCAGAAGAATTTATTAAAATCCTAGAGGATTATTCATGGGATTTTTGCCAAATTCAATACAACTATTTAGATGAAAATAATCAAGCTGGAAAAAAAGGATTGAAAAAAGCATATAATCTTGGTATTGGAGTTGTAATTATGGAGCCCTTACGTGGAGGGGCACTAGCAGCGAAAGCACCAGATAAGGTAAAGTCATTACTTTACCAATATGATGAAAATCGAAGTGTGGCATACTGGAGTTTGCGTTTTGTTATGAATCATAAAGAAGTGGCAACTGTATTAAGTGGCATGAATTTAGAAGAACACATAGAAGAAAATATTAAAGTTGCTAGTGAAACAAAGCCAGGAAGTATGTCAGAAGAAGAGCATGAAGTGATAAAGAAGGTAAAAGACCTATATGTAGAATTGATGAAAGTTCCTTGCACAGCATGTAACTATTGTATGCCTTGCCCATTTGGCGTTGATATCCCAGCAATTTTTAATGATTACAATAGTAAGTATTTTTTTGGAAATAGTAAAGTGACAAGATTGTTTTATATTGGAAAATGTGTAGGACTAATGGGGGATAAAAAATCAGGATCTAATTGCTGTACCAATTGTGGAGCATGTAAAAAACATTGTCCTCAAAAAATCAATATACCAGAAAAATTAAAAGAAGCACATAAAGAACTTGATAATTGGCCATTAAGGATGGTATTATCAGTAGTAGTGAAAATAAGAAAAGGAAGAAAGTAGAGGTAAGGTCTATGCCATATATTGGAGTAAAAACAGCAGTACCATGCACAGAGGAGAAATTAGAAAAGTTACAAATAGAATTTGGAAAGATTGTAACAACAATTCCAGGAAAAAGTGAGGCTCGCTTAATGTTTGGTTTAACCAATATGGAGCGAATGGCATTTGGTGGGAGCAACGAAGCTTGTGCATTTGTAGAGGTACGTTTACTTGGAACTTCTACAAGAGAGGTTTTCACAGAAATGACAGGTCAGATATGCAATTTATTGAAGGATGAGTTAGGTATTCCAACAGATCGTACATTCGTCCAATATCAACCTTGTGAATATTGGGGATTTGATAACATCTTATTCTAATACAATTTAAATATTTTAGAGTTTTTTCCGAAAAGATCGACTACGTATTTTAACCGTGTCGATCTTTTCGTTTTCTGCCTAGTATATGAGGCTAAAATAATCTGGTCAGATTTGATTACTTGTTCCTATCTTTTCTTTCTTTATTTCGGCTCTTTTTAAAAGCATACATTTTCTCATCTGCAAGTTTGATTAATTGATCATGGCTCAGTGAATTAGAGCTATCAATCTCAACATAGCCATAACTAATGGATGTGTCGTAAGGCGTTTCAAGCATATTGATTTTGGTATAGCAGGAATCAATTTTTTCTTTTATAGGAAGTTCTATATTATTTCCAACAATTAAAAATTCATCACCACCAATTCGAGAGATTGTATCACTAGAGAATATTTCATTGATATGAAAAGCAGCCTCTTTTATATATCGATCCCCTTCTTCATGCCCATACCTGTCATTAACAGTTTTTAATCCATCTAAATCGAGAAACAATACATAGCAGTATACTTTAGATGATATATAGGTTTCAAGTTTTTTTATCGCAACACTGCGAACAAAAAGGCCAGTAGTAAAATCAGTAGTCACTTCCTTTTCAAGTTGATTTAGAGTTTCGCTATTGGTTCGAATTTTGGCAGAAGTGCTCGCATATACAAGCGAGGCTTCTTTTAACTTTGAATATAAATATACAATTATCATAATGAATATAAAACAGATTAAAGCTAAAGAACCTGATCGAATCTGATAAATGCTATTAAAAATTGGATCGATAGTAGTGATATATAAGGTTGGTAAAGTTAATAATTGATTGATGCAAACAGCAGATAACAAAGCGCAAGAGAGTTTGTTAATTGTATTATCAGAAAAAATATGCTTTGCGACTTTATATATTAAAATTTTACTGCTGACCATAATATATAGTATTAAAAATCCGAATGTGCATAGTGTTATGAGTATTTGATTGGTAGGAATTTGAATATAATCTGATACAGGTAGCTTGTAAATTAGAGAAAGCAATCCGATAAAAAATATCTTTGTTCCAAAATAGTTAAGGGTAAAGCAGAGCAAAACAGCGAGAGTAGAAATAAGCGACTGATTGTAAATAAGACCGATTTCAACTCCGAATATAATAAAATATATAAGCATTAGGCACCATTCTGATTGGAATTTTAATATATAAATTGGAAAGTACACTAAAAAGCTGTTAATAACCATGACAAGTAGAATCGTACGTGGTTTCGGTATGGGTGTTCCAAATATTTTTGCTAAATAGAATAGTACAAAGTAAATATATAAGGTATAAGTAATCCAGGTAAACCATATCATAAGCTAATCCCTCTTTTGATAAAACTGTGCTTTATCTTTATTCATAAGTTCATCTACAGTATTTATGATTTCTACTCTAGATTGATTGGAAGATGCCATGTTGAACCGTTTATAACCAATGTTTCCATGAAAGGTAAACGGTTTCTTTGTATTTAAATTCTTGATTGCAGATTGAATCCGATGAATGATCATCTCTAAGTTTTGATCTGTGACATCATGTAGAATTATTAAGAATTCATCGCCACCAATTCTTGCAGCAAAGTCATTATCACGAATTGATTTTTTTAATAGATGAGCCATATCTGTAATATATTCATCGCCAACATTATGTCCATAAGTATCATTTACCTGTTTTAAATTTGCAAGATCTAGGAATACAAGTCCAAAAGAATCTTTTGATTCTGTACAGATTTGGTCAAGTTTCGAGAAAATAAATCTACGATTATAAAGTGAGGTCAAATCATCAAAATATAATTTATATTCTGTGGCAGCTGTCTTTTCAATTACTTTACTATGAACATTTTTAGCGCGGTCAGCCTTGCGTTTGTAAGGGTGTAATATAGCAAGAAAGGTATTAAAATAGAAGATACAATAACACAATACTAAGATGAAAATCACTGTAGCTATTGTAGATAAAACCAATTCTAATAACATCACTCTGTTTAAAAGAATAGAAATATCAAAACATACAAAAAAGAGAAGCATTGTGAAAATACAAGTCATGATATCAGCATAGATTCTAGCATACGCTACCTGTTTTAATTTTGCTTTCGGTAAAAATTTTGAAAATATTATAAATGGGACAAGTAGCAAAATATTAGTGAATAGAAAACCTTGATAGAAAAAAGTAGGATTACTATAAAATTGTTTCAGACTAATTTTTTGAAAGTAGCAAATCAATACAGAAGCAGTCAAATTGATTGTCACTAAGTTAATTAACAAGCTAGAAGTGACAAAGGCAGCTGGACGAAATGATGGTTTTGAAATAAAGAGTAATTCCAATAAATACGCTACATAAAGAGGCAGAAATAGAAAAAAGTAAGGAACATGAAGAGAATATCCAATTATAATAATACCTGTATTTCCAACTCCAAATAGGAATAATAAAGATTTATTTATTTTTGGAAGATATAGTGTGTTTGCAGTGCTTAGTAGTGTGTAATAACTATAGCTTGTATGAGCAATTAGGCTACAAAAAAATAGAATATAGTTCAAAATTACACCTCACTTCCCTTGATATAGATAGTATAACTATACCATAAAATTCTGGTAAATGTAATCTATTAAATTAAGAAAAATGAGGTGGATTATGAATTTTGTAACTCTTCTAGGTTGATGACACGAGTACAAATTTTATCAGCAAGATGAGGATTGTGAGTGATTACAAAAAGTCCAATATTCCTTTTTTGGGTTTCTTCTAATAAAAAATGCCATATAGTTGCTTGTGTTATAGGGTCTAACATAGTAGTGATTTCATCAGCGATGATAAATTTCGTGCATGGTTTCAAAGCACGAGCGATACAAATTCGCTGTAATTCTCCGCCTGAAAGTTCATGAGGGTATCGCTTTAGATAATTGGAAGGAATTCGGAGTTTCTCTAACGTTTTAGGGTCAAAAGGTCCACCTTCTGATAAAATTTTTTCAATGGTCCATTTTGGATTTACACTTTTATCAGGGTGTTGATAAATTAGCTGAATTGGGGAAAAGCCTTTTTTGGGAAGCGGCTTGTTATTGAATAAGACTGTTCCAGTATGAGGGACTTCATAGCCACTAAATATTTTGGCTAGTGTACTTTTTCCAAAACCACTTTTAGCAAACAGACAAACAGACTCTGTAGAAGAGATAGAAATATTTATATGTTCAAATAGTGGCTTGTTATTGCTATAAGAAAAACTGAGATTGGTTCCAACTAAACACATAGGATTTTCAGTAGAAGTTTTCTGTTTGCGAAGTGGAATAAAGTTGTGTTGTGGTAGGGAATGAAATAAAGATTGGCTGTATGCGTGTTGTAAAGTTCCACAAAGGAAGTTATTTGCATTAGCAATTTCAATTATTGTTCCCTCATAAAAAATCGCGATTCGATCGGAAAGGCTCATGGCCAAATCAAGGTCATGGGTAATCAATATAACAGATCTTCCGTGTTTTGTTAAATTTTTTAATATTTGCAGTGTGTTAGTAGCTGTTTTAGTATCCATTCCTGGGGTGGGTTCATCAGCAATAATGATATTATGATCTTGATTTTCGTGTACAAGATCGAATAATGCATTTCGTAACATGCCACCAGAACATTGAAAAGGATATAATCCCTTTGTCTTTTCAGATAAAAAATTGGAAGAAAGGGAAATTTGTTTATCTACTTTTATAAGTGGGTCAAGGTATGAGGACGTTTGCGGAATATAGGTTGCTTTTCCTTGTAAGTTTGCAATAGAGTTTCCTTCTAGTTCAATTTTTCCATCAACATTAGCATTAGATGGAAGAATGTTTAAAAGTGCTGAAGCAAAAATACTCTTTCCACTTCCACTAGAACCAACAATTGTTAATAATTCACCTTCCCGTAAATCTAGAGATAAATCGTTTATGATTTTAATGCGATGTGTTTTGAAGCGATTATCACACATAGTAAAATCGATATTCAAATTCGATATCTTTAATATAGTTTTCATGTTTTAACCTCGAAAATTATCATTTGATAATAGATATTTTAAATTTTTTCCTAGAGAATCAAAGAGTAGGACAACAATAGCCAAACAGATTCCAGGAAGGAATAGCCACCAATTTCCTGCTTGAAGATAACTCATACTTTCAGAAAGCATGATTCCGATTGCAGAGCTTTCTGGAGGAAGCCCAAACCCTAAAAAAGTAATAGATGATTCATGTAATATAGCATGTGGAAATAGAAGTACAGTTCCAATAATAAACTGTGGAATTAAATGTGGGATCATATGATTTTTGATTATATAAAAATTAGAATTTCCAAGTTTATGAGAAATTTTTATATAAGGTTCTTCTTTTAAAGATAAAATTTCTCCGCGAATGATACGTGCGAGCCCAGTCCAATGAGAAAAAATAAGACCGATAATAACTCCATGCATTCCACGTCCAACACAAAAAGAAATCAAAATAAGAAGTACAAGGTGTGGAATACTCATAAGTAAATCGATTATAAACCCTATGACATTATCAAATGCTTTTGGAAATACCCCAGCTGAAATTCCAACGAATAATGCGAGGATAGCACTTAAAAAAGATGCTCCAAGTCCTAGGATTAAGCTATTAGAAAGTCCTTTTAGTGTACGATAAAAAACATTTCTTCCGAGATGGTCTGTACCAAATAAATATATGAAAGAAGGTGGTTGGCTTTTTGTATCAAAATTAGAAGCGACAAAACTTTCATCGATGAAAAATCCAGTAAATACTAGTAGAATAAGGAAGATTGCAATCACGATGACTTTGATTAAACTTTTTTTCTTCATGATTTACCTCCAAATCGAATTTTCGGATCGATAAACAAATATAAAACATTGGCTGTTAAATTTCCTAAAAATACAAAAATGGCACTAAATAATGTAATACCAAGTAAAAGGGGGACATCGCCTCGCAGTCCAGCATTTACAACAGTGCTCCCAAGACCAGGATAAGAAAATACAGTTTCAGCTAAAATGCTTCCACCAAATATTTCGCTTAGGGATGTAAATTGTATTGTAACAATAGGAATTAGAATATTACGGATTCCATGAGTGAAGATGATTTTTTTCTTTGAATAGCCTCTCGTTTTTGAAAGAAGTACATAGTCACTTTTTAGTACATCAATCAATTTTTCTCTTGTATGTAGTGCGATGTTTGCAAAGGAAGAGAAGCTAAGTACAAGGGTAGGCAACATTAAGTGGTGCAATCGATGCCATAGGGTTACTTCACTTTCTAGAACACCAATGGGAGTGCTAAATCCAATTGGAAACCATTGTAATCCTACAGAAAAAATCAATAAAAAAACAATACCCAACAAATAGGTAGGTATGGCAGATAAAGTGAGACAGATTGATTTAATAATGCGATCAATCAATTTGGAATCATTACTTCCCATTAGGATTCCGAGAGTTACACCTAATAGTCCAGATAAAATCCAAGAAGTGAGCATCAATACCAAAGAGTGAACAAAACGCTCGCCAATAATCGTGATAACAGGTTGGCGATAAATAATAGACGTTCCAAAGTCCAATTGAATTATACGGGAAAACCAATTAAAAAGTCGTTGGAAAGGTGATAAGTCAAGTCCGAAGTACTGTTCAATTTGTTCTCTTTGAGCCTCTGATACGACATCAGAGGCACTGATATAGGCATTGATCGGATCAATAGGGGATAGTTCAATCAGTGTAAAACATACGAAACTAACACAGAATAATAGTAGTATTAATCGAAGTAGATTTTTAAATATGTATTTTATCATGATTCGTTATACGTCCATTCATTTAAATTTGTAAAAATTGGCCACGAATGCCCATGTGGATGTATTTTTTGATGACCTAAATCTAAATTTTCATTTACAAAATAAAGGTGATCTACATTTACAAGCCAAACAAAAGGACTGTCTCCTTGGGGAGAAACACCTGTGGTTCCATCCCACTGGACCATTTGATAAGACTGCAAAAACTTATTATAATCTGTCTGGGAAAGTGCATGCTCTAAGTGGGAATCTACGATATCATTTTGATAATATTCAGGATTATAGTAATTTAATCCCTTATTTGAGCTATGGTATAGGAGGTAAGTTTCCATAGGATTTTGTGAACCCCATCCCATTAAAACAGCTGAGGAATGCATTTGTTTATCAATTTCATCCCAACTTGTTCCTTCTACAATAATATGAATACCAAGTTTTTTAGCTTGGGATGCGACAGCCATAGATAAAGCCTGCCTAGTAGAATCAGACGCATTATAGAGTAGTTTGAATTCTGCTTTCAGCTCATTTTTATAGCGATATCCATCTGAGTGGAGTGACCATCCAGAAGTATCTAATAGTGCATTAGCAAAGTCTAAATCGTAAGGAACAATAGATGATTCACTAGACCAAGGCATTCCATCACATTCACTATATGCAACAGAGCCAAATCCATTCAAACAATCATCTACAAGTTTTTGACGGTCGATACCATAAGCAAGGGCTTGTCGGATTGATTGATCTGAAGTGACATCATTGCCAATAGGATAGTTAAATGTATTCATATCGCCAGTCATGGGGATAGTGGGAAGCGTAATTCCTCGATTGTCAATCGTATCAAATGATACTAATTTCATTCCTTCGATTTCAGTAGAAGCAAGATTCATATTTGTAACTGCTACATCCACATCACCTCTCATAGCAGCTGCATGTGCAGTTTCTTCACTCATAAACAAAACAGTTACCCGTTGGAAACTTGGTTTTTGTCCATAATAATATTCATTGACTCCAAATATTACCTGCTCTCCTTTATTCCATTGTAATAAGGTAAATGGACCGCTTCCGATTGGATTTTCTGAATAAGTTTCATCATAAGAATTAGCAGGAACAATGCCAGTTTGTGCAATAGTATATAAAAAAGTGATCTCTGGTCTCGATAATTCAAATACCAATGTTTGTGTATCGATGACAGTTATGTGATTGAGTGCAGTAAGATCAATAACGGAAGCACTATTTTTCGCTGTTTCAAATGTAAAGGCAACATCATGAGCTGTTACTGATTCGCCGTTTGAAAATTGAGCATCATCACGAATAGTAAAAGTCCAAGAAAGTCCATCTTCACTAGCAAAATAATCAGTAGCTAAATCATAAACAAAATTCATTTGAGCATCTGTAGATAGCAAAGTACTTTGAACGAGAGGGTTACCATCTCGCCCCCATCCAACACAAGGATCAAAACCTTCTTCAGGCTCCGTTGTAACTGCAACTACAAGCTGATTATCTTGCGCAATTGCTGTTGGAGCACATCCCATTAGTGTACAAGTACAAATGATAACACATAATAATATTTTTTTCATATAATCCTCCAATAAAAAAAGATATAGAATTTAAGTGATTAAAATCTATACCTTCGTGGTAACGTTCTTATTTTAACATTGATTTAACAGTTTCTACTGCATATGAGATATAATGATTGAGGGGCATTTGTTCAGTAGCAATTCGTATGCCACATTTATCCATGGGAATTAAAATTTTAGTGGAAGGGCTATCGCAGATCGCTAAAACAATCGGGCTTGAAATCTCTCCAAGTAATCCTCCTGGAATTAAGATTCCCATAGCACCAATAATGATATTCGAATCATGAATGGATTGAATAATATTATTTTCTCCAGTGATGCCTTCATTCGCTCCAGCATCAATCATACGCTTTAATGCAACTGGATTCGTTCCAGCTGCAATGATGTGTAAGGGTGGAATTTCCTCTCGCAATTTTTCGACTATAGATTTTCCAATACCTCCACCAAGTCCATCTAGGACGATTAGTTGTAAAGACTGATTTTTCAATGGAATACCTCATTAAAGATATTTTTATTAAAACAATAAAAATATTATAGCATTAATTTATAATTGTGAAAAGGTAAAATTTATAGATTTAATCTATAATCACAATGTTCTTTTATAATAATAGATAGATCATTATTAGAAAAAAGCTTCCGCCTAAACACAATGCAATCGTATTAAACGTAGCAGAAAAATAAATTCCAGCTTTTAAACGTTTATTATGACTTAAAACTTTTTTATAGAATAAAACAGCTGCAATAAAACTTCCAGCCCAAATTAGCGTTTTATTTATATATCCAGTTACTCCAATATCTAGGGTTTCTCCTAATACAAAGTATAGAAATGGTTCTGCGAATACACCAGTAAGTAAACATAGGGCACTTAATAAAAGGATAACAGAGGTAGAAAATAAATCATAGCGAAATGTAAATTCACGTTTTTCTCCAAATAAAATCTGACCTAGCTTTGTAAAGGATAGTATGGTGCCAAAATTAATTAAAGTAAAGACGAAAGTAGATAAAGTGGTGTCTGTTTGTGAAAGAAAATATTTTGAAATACTCCCATTAAAAAATGGCGCACCTGTGATTCCTAAAATTCCGCAAGCAACGGCAATGCCTACAAGAGGTAGGCTTCTCATGACACCTTTCATTTTGTAAATATTACGTGTTTCATATTTTTTGATTAAAATTCCTGCAGCTAAAAATAAAAGCGATTTGAAGATTGCATGGTTTACGATATGAATGACGGCTCCGGCTTGTACCTTCTCACTTTCTGCACAAAGGCCAGCAATAATGAGACCAATTTGCGATATAGTGTGATAAGCAAGTATGAGCTTAATGTCTTTTTGGCATAGAGCCATAACAATTCCAGCTAGGGAAGTAATAACACCCATCCAAAAAAATAGTTCGGATATAGGAAACATTTCTGAAAAAATTTCTTGCATACGCATAAAAAGATAAATTCCACTTTTTACATAGATTCCAGATAAGATTGCAGACACTGCAGTGGGTGCACCTGGAGTTCCATGGGCAAGAGGAAGCCAAAAATGCATAGGAAAAATGGCACATTTTAGTAGAGTACCTGTAATCAACAAACCAAAGGCTAAAGACAATTCATCAGCTGTACGTGTGTGAATGGTGTTGGCAATACCATCTAAGTCAAGAACTCCTAGTTGTCGATAGATCATTCCGATTCCTAGCAAGAAAAAGAGCATGCCAACAATATTGATTAGCAAATAAACTAATCCATCATAAATTGAGCGACTTTCTCTTTTAAACATAATAAGAATTGCACATACAATAGCAGAAACTTCTACAGCAACATAAATATTAAAAAGGTCATTGGATAAAAAAATCAGCATTACTAAACCTTCTAATACAGTAAACAAAAATGAAAACAGTTTATCTGTTCGTTCACGAACACTGGTATAAATAAACATACATAAAAATAAAAATGAAACTAGGACTAGGAATACACTTGCTGTTTGGTCGCAGTATAATGTGATTCCTAAGAAGTTTTCATCCCCCTTTGTGGTCATAAGCTCTCCCAAAAAACGAACCCGATAAAAAATATTTAAAGTAAAACCGAATACAGCCACATATACAAATGCAGATAATACAGTAGTTATTTTATTGGGAATTAAATAGAGAAAGAGGGAAGCAAATATAGGTAGTACTACAATTAGGTATAATTCCATTAGCTCTCTTGCTCCTTTTTTCGAATTTCTTGTACATTTTTCCAGTTTGTAGAACCATATCGATGATAAAGTGCAGAAAACATCATTAGGGCAACTGCAGTTACAGCGACACCGATAACAATGGCTGTAATCATCAATGCTTGGGGTACAGGGTCAGCCATCATAGATTGGATGCTGTCACTACCAATGGGTGGACGCATAGAAACTTGATAACGAATACCTAAAAAAAATGTAATAACTCCAATATCCATAACTCCTAGAGACAATACAGTTTTGATGATATTACGACGGGCAATAAGTCCATAAAATCCGATTAAAAAAAGGAGTAGACCTACGATTTCAACTTGATTCAGATTCATTTTTTTCCTCCGTTCCAATTGACATAAAATGCATATAAATTAAAGCTAAACCAGAACAAACTTTGATTCCGATTAGAATATTGATAATGAGCAAATAGAGACGATGATGCTCATAGCTCCAATGGGATGAGGTAGCTAAAAATAACATACCCGTGAATAGGATTAAAGCATACATTGTTTTTTCTAAAATGGTAGCTGCATGGATGGAAATTAGTTGACGCCCTTCTGCAAAATGAGCACTGATAATAATGGCAGCAAGGATGGCTCCGCCTTGAAAACCACCTCCAGCTCCATCCATTCCTGTTATAATTACATAAGTTCCAAAAAGTGAAATAAGCATATAGATTGGAACCAAAGACCCAATCATTACAAGGGAAGAATAAGTCCCTCTTGGAACTGGATTTTCATTTAAATTAGGATGATTTTTTTCTACGATAGATAGTCTAGCAAATTGTGAAACTCCAATTACAGAAACGAGTAATAACAATGCTTCTAGTAAAGTGTCAAATAAACGATAGTTGAGGTAAATTGCAGCTACTAAATTATTTGCTGCAGTTTCTACAAATCCTTTTGCAAATATTTGATCAAATAGTAAAGATTCACCAGGTGCTCCTTGCTTAAAATATCCTAGAAATAATACGATACTTAGGAGCATAACAAAAAGGAGGTTGCTACATTTTCTCATAGTGACGCTTCCTCCTCTTCAAAATGTACAACGCTATCATAAATACTATCTTCAATAATTACAGATCCGTTTTGTATTTCATGGGATAAGGCATTAGCAATTTCTGTGAAGTAATGACTATGTTGTTCTCCATGCAAAATCATGTTTCCATTCTTTTGTTCTGCAACTAAATCACAATTTGGGTGTGAGAATAGTTCATGGGCATCTGCCTGGATTTGTAAGATATTAGGCTCAATGTCTAGTTGCTTTAATGTTCGAGTGATTACTTGAAGTACATGAGTTGCAAGTGGATCACCTCGCTTTCCAACAAGGTAAACAGTAAAGATGCGATATTTTTTTAATGTAACTAAAAATATTGCAGTAGCAAGTGTGGAACCGATTACTGCCTCAGCCAAAGCTACATCAGGTGCACCTAATAATAAATACGCTAATGTGGTAAATGCAGACAATACACTAGAATATACAACAGCAGTAAACATCTTATCAGTAATCACAGTTAGAATTGCAGATAGTAACATAAAAATTAAAATGATAGTTAAAAACATATTATTCATTGATTTCCTCCATTTCCTCTTTATGCCCAGAGAGATAGGATGCACGTCCTAGTTTATGGGATATTAATGGAGCAGTTAAAAAAATAGCAACAATTAGTAGAATTATCTTAAGCGAAAAGGAAAGCGTAGCTGTCCGAAGGGCAAGGCCAAATAAGAAGAGCATTAGTCCCATAGTATCAATTAGTGCAGAGGTAAGTAGGCGTCGATAAAAGCCTTTTGAACGAAATAATCCAACCATTCCAAGTGTCATGAGTAAAATAGCGATGGCAATAAGAATATTTGAAAACAATATCATTTAAATATCCCCCTTTCGTCTAAGATACACGGCATAAAACTGAATATCCATAAAGCTTAAAAGTGCAAGAGTAAGCGCTACATCAAGATACATTCGTTGGTTACAACAGCAATCAATACGATAGAGCAGATAATAAATGATGATAGAAGTCCTAAAAAAAGAATTCGTGAGAATGCTCCGCGGCTTTTAACTAACAGATAAAAACAGAGGATAATACAGATAAAGATAAATATAAAAGCGAATTCAATCATTAGTAGCTCCTTTCTTTAATGCGGTTTTCAAATGCATTTGCAAGTTGTTGCTTATTCTCTTGAGATTGAGATACATCCATATGCAGGATGGTATAAGAACTATCTCGCTCTTCTAAGGTAATTGTACCAGGGGTTAAAGTAATGCTATTAGAGACAAGAACTTTGCCACGTTCACTGGTATGTGTTTCCATATGTAAGATAGAAATGGTAGGAGGTGTTTTAAAAAAGATACCCCTAGCGACTTGCAAGGTAGATGTAATCATGTCTTTAAAAAGTAAGAGATAATAAGGGATAGACCAAATCCCCCAAAAATCATGATGTTTTTCACGCTGTATACGATGAGAAAACGCAGAAAACATAAGACCAGAAACTCCTCCAAAAAAAATATTAAATAGTTGTATACTTTCTAATAAAACACAAAATATAATAGAACTTGTAATGCCGCAAAAAAGTGCAGAAAGTATTCGATTTTTCATGGCTCCCTCCTTTTTGAAAATAATAATGAATTAAAAATAGATATTGTAGAATTATATCAAAAAAATAGATAATATGCCATATATTTAGTGTGGAAAATACGATTATGGATAAGTAATTTGATAATTTGAAGAAAAATATGATTTTTAGTGGGAAAAACATATTTTTATGAATAATTAAAAGATAGTTGTACAATCATTATTTTCAAGTTATAATCAAGCTTAGGTTTAAATGTATGTAAGAAAAAGAGCTTGTTGTAATATAACAGGATAAGATAGAAAAATTAAGGGGAAAACGATGAAAGTTTTAATTATTGGTGGAAATGAAGCAGGAACAAAGGTAGCAGCAAAATTAAAAAGAGAAGATTGTTCCATTGAAGTCACGATTATGACAAAAGAAAGTGAAATTTCATATGCAAGTTGTGGGATTCCTTATTATGTAGGCGATGTAATAGACGATTTGTCTAAATTAATCATCAATACACCAAAAGCTTTTTCTGAATTGACAGGAGTAAATGTAGTAACAGAAGTAGAAGTGATAAAAGTAAATACAGAAGAAAAAATCGTAACAGCAATGGAAAATAGCACAGGATCTGAGCAGCTGTATTCATATGATAAATTAGTAATTGCATGTGAAACAACATCGATAACTCCAGCTGTTGATGGGATAGATAAAGAAGGCGTGTTTTTTACAGGGTCGCTAAGAGATGCAAAGAAGCTTAAAACTATGATACAAGATGGGAGTGTTAAGCGTGCAGTTGTTGTAGGAGCAGGCTATTCAGGGCTTGAGATGGCAGCAAATTTACATGCAAAAGGGGTTAAAGTAAGCATGATTGAAGCCTCATCACACATATTAAAAGATGCATATGATTCAGAGATTGCAGAATATATTGAAAATAAAATGGCATTATCTGGCGTTATGGTTTTGACAGGTGTTGTATTAGAGGGAGTTAGTGGCAATGAAAACATTGAAAAAGTACTTACAAATAAGCGTCCAATAAAAGCAGATATTGTCTTGTTAGCTACTGGAATTACAGCAAATACGAAGTTTTTAATCGGTAGTGGAATCGAAATGAAGGACGGGATCATACTTACAGATGGTGAGATGAAAACAAATAAGATGGATGTTTATGCAGTTGGAGATTGTACTTATGTATCCAATGGTTTGACAAAAGAAAGTATATGGGCACCGATGGGATCTACAGCTACTATTTTAGGGCGTATTCTTGCAAAAAACATGTTAAGTGAGAAAAAGCAATCTCAAAGCGTTTTAGAAACAAGTATTGCTAAAATACCTGGAAATCTAACGATTGGACGAACTGGAATAACAGAAAAAAAAGCGAAAGCCCTTGGATATGAAGTGGAGACAGTTGTAATTGCTACAGAAGATAAATCACAATTTTATCCAGATTCGAAAATGTTAGTGATGAAACTTCTTGCAGATAAACTTTCTAGAAAGGTTTTAGGGATTCAAGTGGTTGGGGGAGGCGCAGTAGATAAAATAATAGACATTGCAGTGATGGGAATTTCTTTAGAAGTGTCCTTAAACCAATTAGAAAATTTGGATTTTGCTTATGCACCACCATTTTCAACAGTAATTCATCCATTTTCAACAGCAATTAATATTTTGCAGAATAAATTAGATGGAACATTTAAAACAATGACACCAACACAATTTAAAAATACTGACTTGACTCAATGGAGAATAGTAGATACTAGTAGACAACCAGCCATACCTGGAGCTGATTATTTACACATAAATGAAATAACAGAGACATTTGATCAATATCCGAAAGATGAGAAGATACTGCTAGTGTGTAATCGAGGTCGAAGAGCATATTTAGCACAAAATCTTCTAAAGCAACTAGGCTATAGCAATGTTTATGTGTTAGAGGGCGGAAGCATTGTTTCAGAGGTTTCGATTTTGTAGCGTTTTTAATACTATATAATGACAAGAAAAGAGGGAAAAATATGGCAACATTAACAATTAGTCCAGAAAATGAGAAACGAGTGAAAAAATTAGGTTTTTTAAGTAATAAAGGAACGGATGAGTTTTCAGGTAGAATTATTACTGTGAATGGAAAAATCACTGCAGAGCAACAACAAAACATTGCAGAAGCAGCTCAGTTATATGGGAATGGGACAATTACATTTACTACTAGACTTACAATTGAAGTGCAAGGAATTCATTACGATAATATTGAGAAATTTAGAGAATATATCGGGAAAGCAGGATTAAAAACTGGAGGCACAGGATCAAAGGTGCGTCCAATTGTAGCTTGCAAGGGAACCACATGCCAATATGGTCTTTGTGATACATTTGCGTTATCAGAAGAAATTCATAATCGTTTCTATGAAGGATATAATAGCGTATTGCTTCCACATAAATTTAAAATAGCAGTAGGTGGATGTCCAAATAACTGTGTTAAACCAGACTTAAATGATATCGGGATTATAGGACAAATGATACCACAGTTTGATGAAGATTATTGTAGTGGTTGCAAAGTCTGTTCCGTAGAAAAAGCCTGTCCGATTAAATGTGCAAACGTAGAAGATGGAGTACTTGCAATTGGAGAAGAATGTAATAATTGTGGACGCTGTATTGGAAAATGTCATTTCGATGCAATTGAAGCAGGAAAGCAAGGTTATAAAATCTATATTGGTGGTCGTTGGGGGAAGAGTGTTGCACATGGTATTAAACTAACGAAAATATTTTTGTCGGAAGAAGAAGCTTTAAGTGCAATCGAAAAGGCAATTTTGCTTTACCGCGAGCAAGGAAAAACAGGAGAACGATTTTCACAGACCATTGAAAGACTTGGATTTGAAATAGTAAATGATGAAATTATATCAAATCGTATCTTAGAAAGAAAAGAAAGCATTCTTGAGGCAAAGCTACATGAGGTTGGTGGGGCAACTTGTTAGTAACAATTCAGCCATGCAGTAAAAAGTAGTAAAGTAAGCGTGTAAGCTAGCTTACTAAGCTGGATTTACTGCTTTTTTACCATAGGGCGGATGCCCTACATGAATAAATGAGCAGCCAATTACTATACTTCTACTAAATTTTGGTCGCTTTGCTCATTTATGAATGGCATGGCTGAACAGTTACATTTGTTAGTAAATAAAAAATACTAGATTTTACATAAGTGCTATGATATGATAGAATAAATAATTGCGAAATTTTAGTTTGAGGAATTTTAATGAAAAATTATAGAAGTAAAATACAAATCATGTTGTATGCTACACTTATTGTATTAGGAATATCTGCTTTGTTCTACGGGATTATGGCTTTTGTAGATAAGCAATTGAAAGAGGCAGCTCTTGATACCTTAGGTAAAACCAGTGTTGAACAACAAACATTAATCAATACCAATATTGATATGGCAAGAGATGATATTCTTAGTGTTACGAATGCAATGGCTTTTTTTGAATTAACACAAGATACGATTCCAGAGTATTTAAATCAACAAATGAAACACCTTTCGTTTACTTCAATCTATTATACAGATATTAAAAAGGATGGAATTGCTGAAAACAGTAATTTTGAAGCATTTTCAAATAAAATATCGGTTGATACTTTAGAAAAAAATGAAGTATTGATCACATATCCGTATATCAGTGAGTCGACAGGCAAATATGTACTTGGGTTTCAAGCTTCCGTGTATCAAGATAATCAAGAAGTAGGTGTTATTTTTGCTGAATATCCATTAGAACCTTTGACTGCGTTGATAACAGATGAGATAGGAATGGTTGGATATGCAGTTATAACAGATGGAGAAGGTAATGATTTTTATAGCACTGACCCTGAGTTTGTTCCATTAGAAGAATTAGGGGATGCATTATTGGAAAATGGAATAACACTTGAAAGTATAAGAGAAGACTTGAGAAAGCAAGAATCTGGAACTGTTACATTTGCACTTGATAATATATCTAGAGTTGCAATTCACACTCCGCTTAATATCAATGATTGGTCTTTGGTTCTTGTCGTAGATGAAGATCAAATTATTCGAGATTCTAAGATGGTTTCTACTATGGTAATACTATTCATCTTTTGTTTAGTAGGTGGAATTGTGTTGTTTGTTAGGTATACTTGGAAAACAAGAAAAGAAATTGAAAAAGCAGCTTATTATGATGAACTTACAGAACTTCCTAACCTTTTGAAACTGAAAAAACATATGGTTCGCGTGCTTCGAGAAGGAAATATGGAAAATTATGCAGTCATAAAAATGGATGTTACAAATTTTAAAACAATCAATGAAATGTTTAATTATAAAATTGGAAATGATTTTTTGAAAGCAATTGCAAAGGCATCTAAGATGGTGCTAGACTCAAAGTTTATGATGGCTAGAACTGGTGCAGATGAATTTATGATGTTTACTAGCAAAGAATTTGCAAAAAACATTGCACAGGAAAAGGTAGTATATGAGTTGGCTGTTTTAAATGCAGTTCCAGAATTGAAAAATCATAAAGTATCATTTCGTTATGGGAGATATTTTATCGTAAAAAAAGAATCAAGTATTAATGATATTATCAATAAAGTTAGCTTGGCTCATAACTTTGCAAAACAAAGAAGTGAGAAAGATGTTTGGGATTATGATGAAAACTATAAGAAACAAGTTTTAATTGAAGCAGAGCTTACAAATAAGATGAATCCAGCTTTGACAAATGGTGAATTTGTCATGTTCTTGCAGTCAAAGGTAAGATTGGAGGACAATCGAGTAATTGGTGCAGAAGCATTGGTTCGATGGATTGAAGCAGATGGAAAAATGATTTACCCAGATGTTTTTATTCCTTTATTTGAACGAAATGGCTTTGTTGTAGATATTGATAAATGTATTTTAGCTAGTGTGTGTAAAACGATAAGACGATGGTTAGATGAAGGCAACAAGTGTATCCCAGTTGCTGTTAATTTTTCTAGATTACATATGAATAATCCGAACTTTGTGCAAGATATCATCCGTATAGTGGATGAATATAATGTTCCACGTAAATACATAGAGATTGAACTTACAGAAAGTACGGTTTTAGACAATAGCAAAACATTAGAAACATTATTAGGTGATTTACATTCTGCTGGATTTAAGGTATCAATTGATGATTTTGGAGCTGGTTATTCCTCACTTGGAATGCTGAAAAATTTTAAAGTAGATACATTAAAACTTGATCGAAGTTTCCTCATGGATGACAGAAAAGATGGAAGAGGTCATATGGTAATTGAGGGAATTGTAGCTTTAGCCCATGGGCTTAACATGACAGTAGTCGCAGAAGGGGTCGAAGATTTAGATCAAGCTGAATATCTAAAATCTATTTCATGTGATTATGTTCAAGGTTACTATTTTGCTAAACCGATACCAGTTGATAAATTTGAAGAAGAACAATTACCAAATAGTTAATAAAAATCTCTCAAAGTAGTTAGGATACTAGTTGCTGTGAGAGATTTTTCGTTAAAGAGGAGAAAGATATGGCAAAAAATTACTATGCAGTCAAAGCAGGTTATCAACCTGGTATTTACAAAACTTGGAATGAGTGTAAAAAGCAAGTGGCAGGTTTTTCAGGTGCATCTTATAAAGGATTTGATACTTTAATAGAAGCAGAGAATTTCTTGGGCTTGTCTATAGAAGTAGGAAAAAAAGAGCAAGAAATTACGAAATTGATATCAGAAGCAGTTGCTTATGTGGATGGAAGCTATGAGCATTCTGTAAAATTATTTTCTTATGGGCTTGTAGTATTTGCAAACGGAAAGGAAGAACACTTTGCAGAACGATATGAAACTCCAGAGTTACTGTCAATGAGAAATGTTGCAGGAGAAATTATAGGAGCACAAAAGGCTATGCAATATTGTTTGAATTATAATATAAAATCTTTGGATTTATATTATGATTACGAAGGAATTCAAAAATGGTGTACAGGAGAATGGAAAGCAAATAAAACTGGAACGAAAAATTACAAAAAGTTTTACGATGAGATATCCTCCAAATTAATAGTCAATTTTTATAAAGTAGCAGCGCATACAGGAGATACATATAATGAATTGGCAGATCAATTGGCAAAAGGGGCGATAAAAGGGGTCATAAGGACATTTACAGATGACATTTAATTTGATATGATAGATACAATAAATGATTAAAATAACAAAATAAAAAGGCTAGGAGGAAATCATATGGGATTGATAAAAGCACTAGTAGGAGCTGGTGGTGGAGTTTTAGGCGACCAGTGGAGGGAGTATTTTTATTGTGAATCACTTCCAACTGAAGTATTAGTAAGAAAAGGTCAAAAGAGAGTAACGGGTAGAAGTTCTAATACACAAGGTGAAGATAACATTATTTCAAACGGATCCATTGTTGCAGTAGCAGATGGACAATGTATGATTATTGTTGATAATGGTAAAGTTACAGAATTGTGTGCAGAACCAGGTGAGTTTACATATGATACATCTACAGAACCATCGATATTTTTCGGAGGGCTAGGCCAAGGATTAAAGCAAAGTTTCTTTAATGTTGGTAAGCGATTTACTTTTGGTGGACAACCAGCAAAAGACCAAAGGATTTATTACTTCAATACGAAGGAAATTATGGGAAATAAATATGGAACACCAAGTCCAGTACCATTTCGAGTAGTAGATAGAAATGTAGGATTAGATATTGATATTTCAATTCGTTGTCATGGAGAATATTCTTACAAAGTGGTGGATCCAATGTTGTTTTATACCAATGTGTGTGGAAATGTTTCAGGTGATTACACAAGAGAGCAAATTGATGGACAGCTTAAAAGCGAGTTGATGACTGCTCTACAACCTGCATTTGCTAAAATATCTGATATGGGAATTCGTTATAGTTCACTTCCAGGCCACACGATGGAACTTGCAGATGCATTGAATGATGTCTTATCAAAAAAATGGAGTGAGCTTCGAGGAATTAAAATTCATTCATTTGGAGTATCCTCTGTAAAAGCCTCTGAAGAAGATGAGCAAATGATAAAAGAGCTACAGCGTAATGCGGCGTTTAGAGATCCAACCATGGCAGGAGCACATTTAGTTGGAGCACAAGCTTCTGCAATGCAAGCAGCTGCATCAAATGAGGGTGCTGGAGCGATGATGGGATTTATGGGAATGAATATGGCTCAAGGTGCCGGTTCGAATGCAAGTAATTTATTTGCGATGGGCCAGCAACAACAACAGCAACAACAATATCAGCAACAACAACAATATCAGCAACAACAATATCAGCAACAACATCCACAACAGCCAGCACCAGTACAACCAGAGCCAGCATCAGATTCTGCAGTAGGTTGGAGCTGCTCGCAGGGCCACGCTGACAATGCAGGTAATTTCTGCAAAGAGTGTGGAGAAAAGAAACCAGAAGAACCTGCAGGCTGGAATTGTGGTTGCGGATCTTTAAATAAGGGGAAATTTTGCCCACAATGTGGATCAAAAAAACCAGCAGAAGCACCTCTTTATCAATGTGATAAATGTGGGTGGGAACCAGAAGATCCAAAACAACCTCCTAAGTTTTGTCCTGAATGTGGAGATGTTTTTGATGAGAATGATGCAAAAGGATAGCTTTGGCTGGTATGATACTTACAGAAGAGGAGGCGATGAAAGATGTCAGATTCTATGCTGAAATATCAGTGCCCTGCTTGTGGTGGTGCATTAGCATATAGCGCTACAAAGCAAAAACTTGTATGTGAATTCTGTGAAAGTGAATTTGCAGAAGATGTTATTAAAGAAAAAGAGCCAGAGGCGAACCAAGACCAAAAGGTAAAAGAAAAAATTGACTGGAATATAGAAGGTTATGTAAAAGAGCATCAACAGCAGGATACACAATCTGGATTTATCTGTACTTCTTGTGGAGCAGAAGTAGTTAGTGATGGCAATACAGTTGCTACGGAGTGTATGTATTGTGGCAATCCAGTTGTTATGAAGGATAATATAAGTGGAATGGTAACACCAGATATGGTTATTCCTTTCAAAATTGATAAGAAAAAGGCAGAAGAAATGTTAAGGGAATTTTATAAAGGAAAACTTCTGCTACCCAATGCTTTTACAGAGGGAAATCGAATATCTAAGATTACTGGGTTATATGTTCCCTTTTGGTTGTTTAGTTGTACAGGGAAAGGAAGTGCAGATTACGATGCAAAGATTATAACTACATGGAAAGATGGTAGTCATGAATATACGAAGACGGAAGTCTATGAAGTGTATCGAGAAGGTAATATGGGATTTGACAAAATTCCAGTTGATGCCTCTGTAAAGATGGAAGATGATTACATGGATGGTTTAGAACCATATGATTATAATGAATTAAAACCATTTGACTCGATGTATATGGCTGGTTATTTTGCAGATAAATTTGATGTTAGTGTCCATGAAAGCTCCACGAGAGCAAATACGAGAGCAGAAAATTCATTAGAAGATGCTTTGAGGTCAAGTGCAGTTGGATATACAAGTGTAAACCTAAAAAAGAAATCGATACAAGTACATGGAGAAGATATTAACTATGTATTGCTTCCAGTTTGGATTTTGAATACAAAATATAATGGTAAAATGTATAAATTTGCAATTAATGGACAAACAGGTCTAGTATCTGGAGAATTGCCAATTGATAAAGGTAAACTTTTACTGTGGAGAATTGGAATTGTAGCTGTATCATTTCTACCAATCACAGCCATCATTGGAGCAATCTTTTTAGGAGGAGGTTGATAGTATGACAAGAAAAATATCTGTAATTCTTACGTGTATAATGATATGCACAATGAATTCAATCACAACATTTGCACAAACCTCAGACTACATGAGCTTGGAGCCAACACTATTCCTATCAGTAGATATAGGTGGAGTTTTGCTATCACCTTTGATAGGGTTTGTTTTAGCACTCGCTTTGGCGTTCGCAATTACAGGTTCAATGATTGCAAGTATGAATACAGCGCGGCCACAAACGAAAGCTGTTAATTATATTCGTCAAAATTCCTTGGATATAACCAAAAAACAAGATAAATTTATGTATGCCAATACGGTTAGTAGAGAATTATCGAATAATGATGATGATCATGACGACGATGACGATGATGATGATTGATAAAAGGTAAGTTTATTTATGTAAAATAGTTTAAAGCAAGGGATATATTAAAACCATATTCCTTGTTTTTTTGAGAAAATAAGTATGATTAGATGAGTGCCATAACAACCGCGATAACAATAGAGAGTTAATAGAAAATTTATAAGATATATATTGAGCATAATATAAAACATATGATATAATAGGATGAAAGTTTGCAACCAAGCAATTTGGGTTGTATTAAAATACAAATACTCGGGAAGGGTTTATATGAATATTCTTTTAAACGGAATTTTTGCATTTGGAATGTATTTCATCTATCAATTGGAAATATTTAAATATGCAACGAAAATCTTAGTGAAGGGAACGCAAAATTTAGCAGTTCTTTATTTATTTGCAATCATTAACAGTGTTCTTTATTTGATTAATGTGTGGTTGCAAATTCCAATGTATTTATTTTATTTTCTAGTTGTCCTTGTTTTAGGTGTTGAGTTTAAACTGATTTCAAAGGCGAATTGGCTACAAACATTTTGTGGTTCATCAATATTTTCTATGCATATTGCATCCATTAATATCCCACTTGTTGTAATATTTAGTTTTATTTGGGAAACGACTCCAATGGATATTATTATTAGAATAGAGTATCACTCGGTTGTTCTCTATGCAACATGTTTTCTATTGTCAATGATCATACAACCACTTGTTTCGAAAATATTTGAACCAATTCACATTCAACGAGTTACAACGGCTGGAAAATACTCAGTTTTTTTATTACTTAC
>CAYJKD010000012.1:16594-26115 GCA_964370595.1 uncultured Lachnospiraceae bacterium | reverse complement strand
ATAGGTTTTTGTATCTTCATCTGTTTGCAATATCGATGATAAACAAGTTGTTTCCGTCGTCATTACATCAACACTATTTCTAAAATCAGTATCCATAGAAGCAATTCCAGGACCAACGAATTCCATAATTTTGTTTTTCACATAACCACATTTAAAAACCTCTCCAATAATTGCTAGGGCAATATCATGAGGACCTACATGGGGTTTTGGTACACCTTCTAAGTAAATACCTATAACATCTGGTCTTGCTACATCATAAGTGTCACATAGTAATTGCTTTACTAGTTCTCCACCACCTTCACCGATGGCCATTGTTCCAAGTGCTCCATATCTTGTATGACTATCGGATCCAAGAATCATTCGACCGCATCCAGCCATCATTTCTCTCATGTATTGATGAATTACCGCGATATGAGGAGGTACAAAAATGCCACCATAATGCTTTGCGGCGCTTAGACCAAAAACATGATCATCACTATTGATTGTGCCACCTACAGCACATAGTGAATTATGGCAATTTGTCATAACATAAGGCAACGGGAATTCTTTCATTCCAGAAGCTTTCGCAGTTTGAATAATCCCCACATACGTAATATCATGAGAAGTCATAGAATCAAATCGCAGTTTTAAATTTGTTGAAGAATCCCCTACATTATGTGCTTTTAAAATATTCCAAGCGATTGAACCATCTCTAGCAGATTCTTTTATATCATTTGAAAAATCATTTCCTAATTGTTTCTCATATGAAACTTCATCTATTAAAGTTACCCCGTCTATTAAATAAGCTCCTTTTTCAAATAACTCAACCATAATTCCTCCTAAATATCAGTAAGATTTTTTATAATAGCATTGGTATAATCTGAAGTGGTACTAGTTCCACCTAAATCTGGTGTTAAGGTAGTACCTGCTTCTAGTACACAATCAACAGCATTTCTAATACGGTCGCCACAATCTGATTGACCTAAATGATCAAGCATCATACAAGCTGACCACAAAAATGCAGTAGGATTTGCTATGTTTTTACCAGCAATATCTGGTGCGCTTCCATGAACAGCTTCAAACATAGAATACTCAGAGCCTAAATTACTCGATGGTAATAGCCCTAGTCCTCCAATTAACCCACTTGTAAGATCTGAAACAATATCCCCATATAGATTCGGCATAACCATTATATCAAACTGATTGGGATTCATTACAAGTTGCATACAAACATTATCTACAATTTTATCTTCAGATACGATATCAGGATATTCTTTAGAAATTTCTTCGAAGATTGATAAAAATAGCCCATCTGTCATTTTAAGAATGTTTGCTTTATGGACACAGGTTACTTTTTTTCGGTCATGTGCTTTCGCGTATTCAAACGCATCACGAATAATTCTCTCGCTTGCTCTTCTTGTGATTATTTTTGTGGCATGGAATGTATTTTCATCGATCTGCTCTTCCACACCAACATATAAATCTTCTGTATTTTCTCGAAATGTAATAATGTCAATATCTTCATATCTTGTTTTTACAGCTGCATTGGATTTTGCAGGTCTGATATTTGCATAAAGGTCATATTTATTACGTAGTGTTACATTTAATGAACGAAATCCTTTTCCAATTGGAGTTGTAATTGGAGATTTTAATAGAACCTTGTTTTTTTCGAATGATGCTAATGCTGCATCAGGAATAAGTGCTCCATTCTCCTCATATTCTTGCTCTCCAACTCGGAAAATTTCAAACTCTAAATCTGCTTTTGCTGCTTTTAATATTTCTATTACACATTCAGTAATCTCTGGTCCGATTCCATCTCCCTTAAAAACGGTTATAGTACTCATACTCCTCGTTCTCCTATTTCAATATAATTTTGTGTTTCACCTACATACTTTGTTGCAGGTCGCATAATCTTTCCATCATATAATTTATTTTCAATATTATGTGCAAGCCAACCGACCATACGGCTACAAGCAAATAATGGGGTATACATCTCTCTTGGAATCCCTAACATTTGGTAAGCGAATCCACTATAAAAATCTACATTGTTAGAAACATCACGTTTGGTTTTTTCAAATAGCATTTCTTTCGCTATTTTTTCAAATCTTTGGTAAAATTCAAATTCTTCAGTCATATTCTTTTCTACAGCCAATTCTTTACAAAAACTTCTTAGGATTTCTGCACGTGGATCTGAAATGGTGTATACAGCATGACCCATTCCATAAATAAGACCACTATTATCATAATAATCACGCTTAATGATTCTACGTATAATTTCTCGTATTTTTCCTTCATCTTTTGTATATCCAATATCACTAATAATTTGAGTCATCATTTCTGCACAAAAAATATTTGCTCCACCATGCTTAGGACCTTTTAAGGAGCCAATCGATCCTGCTGTACTTGAGTAGATGTCAGTACCTGTTGATGATATTACTACATTGGTAAATGTTGAGTTATTACCACCACCGTGATCTGCGTGTAACATTAGAATGGTATCTAATAATTTTGCTTCAGATATTGTAAACTTCCCATCATCACGTATCATTGATAGAATATTTTCAGCAATGGAGTATTCTGTTTTGGGATAATGGAGAACTAAGCTTTCATAATTGTAATAATGCATTTGAGCTTTGTAACCATAACTGATTATAAGTGGGATTTTTGCTAATAAGTTAATACCTTTTAAAAGTGTCTGATAGGGATCAACGGTATCGGGATCCTCATCATAACTATACAAAGATAAAACGGCACCTTGAAGTAAATTCATAAGGTTTTTAGATGGATTTCTTAAGAAATTAGATTCTAGAAAATCTTTTGGTATATTGTAACCTTCATTGAAACAGTCAGAGAAGTTTTTTAAATCCTTTTCATTTGGTAAATATCCAAAAAGTATCAAAAAACACATTTCTTCGAATCCATATAAAGAGTCGTGACGCCCAGCCACAAGCTCTTCTAAATTAATTCCTCGATAATAGAGTTGACCAGGAATATTTACTTTTTTATCATCTTCGATTACATATCCAACAACATCAGAAATCTTTGTAAGACCTACACGAACTCCTGTGCCATCTTCGTTTCTTAACCCCTTCTTTACATTGTATTCTTTAAATAATAGATTAGGAATATTTGTTTGATTAAGAGAACGGCCAAACGATTGTGCGATAAATGTATTTTTCATAGTGCTCTCCTTTACTTTTGACAATTATTATGTGACTATTTACTTTAGTCTAACATAGTCCTAAAGCAAAGTCAATATGCTGTTGCAGTTACAATCATAAAACTGTGATACTGTTTTTTCGTCTTCTACTTGCAATAATACGATATCTTTGTTAAATTATGATAAAAGAAATGTTAATACAATTGTAGGAAGGGATGAGATGTCAAATATACCTTATCATAAACAACAAGATATTGAAAATATAAAAAAATTAAGAACAATGTTAAAAGAACTACCGTCCTTATGTAGCGAATTTTTTCGTGGAATTGAACCAAGAACTTCAAGTAGAACTCGAATTGCTTATGCATATGATTTACAAATTTTCTTTCAATTTTTGAAAGAAGAAAACCCTGTTTTTGCAAAGATGGAGCGAAATCAAATATTACTCTCCCATTTAGAAGAAATCCATGTTACAGACATAGAAGAATATATGGAGTATTTAAAATATCGCTTTAATCAAGACAACAAAGAAGTTATGAATGAAGAACGAGGTATCATGAGAAAAGTTGCAACATTGAAAAGTTTTTATAATTATTTTTTTCAAAAAGAGCAAATTTCAAAAAATCCTGCAGCCCTTGTTCGACTTCCCAAATTAAGAGAAAAAGAAATCGTTCGTTTAGGCGAGGATGAAGTAGCACTATTGTTAGATGCTGTTGAAGATGGTGATTCGTTAACGGATAAACAAAAAGCATATCATAGCAAAACAAAAATTCGAGACCTAGCAATTTTAACACTTCTTTTAGGAACGGGAATCCGTGTTTCTGAATGTGTTGGACTAGACATAAAAGATATTGATTTTAAAAATTGTGGAATACATATTCACCGAAAAGGTGGTAAAGAAGTTATTGTGTATTTTGGTATTGAAGTTGAGGAATCTTTACTTGATTATCATCAAGAACGGATCAAGATTATTCCACAAGATGGAAATGAAGATGCTTTTTTCTTATCGATGCAAAAAAAACGAATCGGCGTTCGGGCAGTTGAAAAGTTGGTTAAGAAATATTCTATGTTGGTTGCACCGACTAAAAAAATAACACCACATAAACTTAGAAGTACATATGGAACAAACCTTTATAAAGAAACTGGCGATATTTATTTAGTCGCAGATGTGCTTGGACATTCTGATGTTAATACAACGAAGAAACATTATGCTGCAATTGAGGATGAACGTCGTAGAAGCGCTAGAAATGCTGTACGCTTGCGGGAATAAATGAATTCGCCTAGATAATGATATTTATCTAGGCGAATTCTTATTTTCCTACAAAATTATACATCATATCCTCTCATACGAATATAGGTTAATATAAGTTCAACGATTTGTTCTAGTTCTAGGTTAGTGGAGTTTATTGGAAGATCATAATTAAAGATGTCATCCCATGCTCTTCCTGTATAATACTTATGATATTCACTTCGTTGTTTTGTAATGCGATCTAATTTTTCTAAAGCAACTTTCGTATCTTCAATTCCATCAACTTCCATGGTTCTTCTGATACAAGTTGGAGTATCTGCATAGACAAAAATGCGGATTAAATCTTCATGGGCTGCTGCCTCTAATATATAATCGGCACACCTCCCTACAATGACACAAGAATGCTCTCTTGCCAACTCACGTATAACACTAGATTGAAATTTAAATAAGTTATCAGGATCCGTAACATCGCCTTGGGTTTTTGGTTCATCAAGGGGACTTACTTTTAATCCTTTTACAACCTTTCTCAAAAAATTGTGTCCAGCACGTTCATCTGCTAATCGAAAATACTGCTCTCCAACAGCACTCTTCTCTGCTGTGAGTTCTAACACTTTTTCATCATAAAACTCAATGCCTAAAGACTTAGCCAAACGTTCTCCTACAATACGACCACCACTACCATATTGTCTGCCAATTGTTATTACAAGTTTCTTTTTGTCCATATTCAACCGTCCTTTCACGCAAATCTATTGATTATATTATACCAAAAATTGAAAGGAATTGCTAGCATTTATATACTAAAGATCAAGCTTGTAATCGCCAAAAGAAATAAGCCCTCTTTTTCGCATAATCTCAGAAATAACGAATGATATTACTGCTGGAATAATAAAGCAAACACTAACTAATCCAATCAAGTCTATTACCTGAGGTGTTTGAGCAAGCTCACCTGCAGATTTTGCAGCTTCACTAGGCATATTCCATCCAGTTAGAATTCCGATAGGGCCAACAAGTCCAGCGGTACCCATTCCACTTGAAATAGGTGCACCATTCATTTTCAATTGAAATACAACGGTAGCGAAAGGGCCATTAATAATTGAAGTAATAATTATTGGGAGCCAAAGGATTGGTTTCTTTAATAAATTAGGAAATTGCAACATGGATGTACCTAAACCCTGTGCAACAAGGCCGCCGAGTTTATTTTCACGATAAGAGCAAACTGCGAAACCGACCATATGTGTGCAACAACCTGCTAATGCAGCTCCACCTGCAAGTCCTACCAGACCTAATGCTGCACAGATTGCGGCTGAACTTATTGGAAGGGTTAACATGATACCTACAATTACTGAGATAATGATTCCCATAGCAAACGGTTGCATATTAGTAGCCCAAATAATTAAATTACCAAAACCACTTGCAATATTTCCAATACTAGGTGCAATATAATTTGCAACCAAAACACCAACTATAATGGTTACAGATGGAGTAATCAGTAGATCAATCGGTGTTCTCTTTGAAACAAGCTTTCCAAAAAATGCAGCAATTAGAGTAACCACATAGACCGCTAAGGGTCCACCAGCGCCACCTAATGTATTCGCAGCATATCCTACAGTAGCAAGAGAAAATAAGAGAAAGGGAGAACAACCAATGGCATAACCAATTCCTACACCCATTGCAGCTCCTTGAATCTGTTTTGTATAATCAGATATTTGTGAAAATATTGGTAACGGTAAAAAATTTGATATACTTCCAATTATGGTGCCAAAGAGTAATGATGCAAACAATCCCTGTGCCATACCACTTAATGCTTCAACTGCAATTCTTTGAAATGTAAAGGAAATGTTTTGTTCTAACAAATAAGCTTTCATATTTCTTGTAATTTTCATGTGTAAAATCCCTCCCGTATTAAAAAAGTTATATCGACTTGACATGACACCGAAACACGACACGTGTCATGACACATCGAAATAATAACATAGAGTCCATAAAATGTCAATCTTCACAAAAAAACAAAGAAACAAATATAATCGGTAAATTATAATTGTTTCTTTGACAGCCGGTTTATTTTATGATTCGAAAAGTAATCCCTTTTCTCTTAATTGGTTTACGACTAGCTGATAATGTTCTTCACTCGGACAAGTTATGGTATGCATATGTACTTCACCTATCATCTCACAAAGCAATTTGGCATTATTACGCTCTAATTTTAATGCAAATGCATCAGCATCTTTTCTGCTAAATATGTTAAGAACCCCTTTTGATGTGCCATAGATACTATGCTCCACCATCACATCTAAAATTCCACATCCAGAATCAACAATTGTGTAAATTTCATTTAATAACGCTTCGCGCCCATGTTTGCAGATAATCGTATATTCTTCTTGCTTTTGATGGTTTAGTATATATCCACGTGCTGTAGCAATAATATCATGGCTTTCTGCTCGCAATATTGCCACATCACCTACAATCAATTGTCTGCTAACACCAAATTCAGTACCAAGTTTTGATGCACTGATTGGAGTAGACGTTTTTGTTAATAGTTCTATAATTCGCATGCGTCGTTCTATTCCATTCATCTCATATACCTCGCTGATTATTAATAGCATTTACTGTAATGCAAGTGAAATAATTCCATCATCCTCATCAAAACTAATCTTATCAGATTTCTTTGGATTCGTAATAATTTCAAAGGATTTTCCATGTTGCTTTTTATATCCAATTGCAATTTCATTACGCTCCTTTAGTATATTTGTAATGGTATAAAAATCTACCTCAGTATGAAGTTTCACATAATGAGATGCATCTCTTATGTATATTTCGGATCCATCTGCTTGAAGCAATTCTTGAAATACATCAGAAAGAGAACGATTTTCAGCAATCTGAGTAAGCATTAAGTTAATAATATTTGAACCTACAACTAAGTCATTTGCTTCAGCTACTTTAGCCAATTTTTGATTTGCTACATCTTTCATCTCACTTGTAATGCTAAATGTTTTTCCAGTTATTTTTGAAATATCGCGTAAGTGAATTAATCGCAACAAAGTTAATGCGTCTGAAGTTTCATTATCACAATCTTCACTTAATAATAAGACATGATTGAGATTCTTTGATGCCAATCGTTCAAGATTGGATCGATCATCAATATTGCACACTTCACATGTGAGATAAATATTTTTTAAGATATCCACACATTCCATAATGTTGTTATCAATAATAGGATTCGCTATGGTTACAGCAGATCCCTTTCCTAAATAATCATCTAATTCTATAAGAGTTTGTACAATTTTTGCATTTGAGCCAATAATGAGCAAATCAACTGTGTCCTGTTCCACACAATCATTAGAAAGAATATTTTTATCATAAGATATTTTTTGAATGATAGGTTTTGCTACTCCATCATCTTCCACTAACAATAAGATTTCATCATCTTTTTCAATAATTGAATTTTTATCTGGATTTAGGAATACCTTACCATTTCTCTTATAACCAAATACAACGCCATATTCAAAGTAGTTTAAAACATCTCCAAATATAGAACCTTCTAATTCTGGATAATTCTCGAAATATAATTCATCACCATCATAATCAAATAATTCAATTAATACGTTAGAAAGACCTGGATGTCGACAGGTTTGTGCAATAATACGTGATACAGCATCTTCTACTAAAATAATTTCTGCATTTCCCTCAGAAATGATTTGTGCTGCATGATAATTTGATTCTTCATAAATGGTAGCAACAATATGTGGAATTGCTCTACTTCCTTTAAATTTATTAAGGTAACTATTAATAGCTAAAATCGATTTGATTGTAATAAGATCACGATCTTCATTGACAATGATGCAACGAGCAGATTCGATAGAGCAACGAGCTAACATATAATAATCTGTTATACTACCTTTTCTGCATATGATTCGAGTTGTTTTAAAATCACTTATTACTTCACGGATAGCAGTTTCTACTTCTTCTTTATCTTCTTCCGCTAAGATAACGATACATCCATCTTTTTGGTTCTCATTTGCAGCAATGGTTTCACTGATCAGTGAGTATGTATTATTGTTAAAACCTAAAATTACTGTATGATTTTCTTCAATAATACGCGAGTTTCCTTTTTTCAGGCTATAAAGTTTTTCTTCAAAACCTGTGGTAATGATACCGATTAAAATACTTGTTACAAATAGCCCACATAATGTAACAATTGACATAATAATTACAAATCCTATATTATTAGTATCTGCAGCGGTAATGGTTCCTGCATCAATAACATGCATGACACTTGCCCATACATTTCCTCCAACTGTCGATTCTCCACCACTTAGTAGTGCAAGTAAAATTCCAGCTAGTATAACGACTACTGCAGTTGCTAGGAATAGGACTCCTACAAGGGCTATTGCTCCTTTTGCCATTAAGTTATCAAATCGATAACTTAATAACTCCTTTAATGAGTGTTTTTTCATTCTAATCTCCTTTAATCATTTATTATTATCACAAAAAACAGCATATACAACCTATATAACTGTATATGCTGTAGTAAAGATATTAAGTAGAGTTTTTAGCAATCCATAATATCCACCTTTACATTCTATAATTTATTTTTTATTTTTTCAAGTGCTTTTTATTACTTCAATAGACCGAATGTACCAGTTCAGCCATGCCATTCATAAATTCACTATTTTCCTCACTAATTTCTACTTTAGATAAATCGCTAATTGTTCCATTATATTGAACAGTTTCTAATTTATGGCATTGCCAAAAAATTTTTTCTCCAATAGATTCTATCGTTGATGGAATTTCTACATGCATGATATTAGGAGAACCATAAAATGCCATATTTCCTAATTGTTTCGTACCTTCAGGTATTGTAATATTGACTAAACCAGTAAGTCCAAATGCAGTATTCCCAATTATTTCTAGTGTATGAGGAAGCGATAATGTTGTTAATTCTTCACAGCCATAAAAGGCACTTGTATCAACTTTTTTAACGCCATCATTAATAATAACTTTTTGTAGTGCTTTACAGTGAGAAAAGCTACTTAATCCTATTTTTTCTATACTTCCAGGAATAGAAAGCTCTAACAAATTCGGATTGTCTGAAAATGCTCTAGATTTAATATATGTAACAGGAATACCATTAAT
>CAYJKD010000012.1:11229-16584 GCA_964370595.1 uncultured Lachnospiraceae bacterium | reverse complement strand
ATTAAAAAATATTTTACCATTATGAATGCCATCGACAAATCTCCAACCAGATGATTCTGTTGCTTCATGCATACCAGTATTACCATCAAAATAATGAATTGGCTTTCGAAGTAGGTCTGGATTATCATTATGAATATCAATCATATTCCATTGGTCGATAGAACCAGTATAATAAAGATCAGAATAGTTATGGCATTGCCATAAAATTCCATTTCCTATGTGTGTTACACTTGCTGGGATTGTTATTCGCTCAAGAGATGTTGATCCGTAAAATGCCATGTTACCAATGGAAGTTACTCCTTCTGGAATAATAACTTCCACAAGCCCAGTTAATCCAAACACCGTATTATCAATCGTCTGTAATGATTTTGGTAGATTAATAGAAGTTAAATTTACACAATTATAAAACGCGCTATAACCTATGTTAGTAATTCCATCAGGTAAAATTATGGATTCAAGTTCTTTGTTATCCGCAAACGCTTTTGAACCGATTTGAGTAACATCAACTCCATTGATTTGTGCGGGAATTTCAATTGTTTTTCCAGTAATAATTGCCTTTGTAATCTTACCTTGTGAAGGATAAAAATGAAGAATTCCTCCATCTATGGCAACTTCATATACTTGAGAGTGAACTGTATTAATTTCACTTTCTACATATGGAACGAAAGGTATAGATGCATAGCTTGGAACTACGAAAGAAGTTGTTGATACAACAACAGATAATAAAGCAAAAGAAATTCTTTTCATATTCATAATACTAGCCTCCTTAATTATTTGCACGACTAGGAACATTCGTACATCCTTCTTCCATCCTAACATACAAATGATTAAGAGTAAATATGATATCATTTTCTTCAGAATCAATTAATAAAAAAGTAAACGCCCAATACCTCACTTATCGTTACGTGAGACATTGAGCGCTTCATATTGAGTAGTATTCTACTAAGAGATATTATCAAGGATAAAACGGATTGTTTAACCTTAACCCTATAGCTACATATCTGATTCCTCAAAGTTCAAAGATCCAAAATCTTCTTCATATGCATCACACCATACAGAAACTCCTTGAATCGCAGATAAATCTAAGTCAGATCTTAGAGATATACTAATCGTTTCATCTAAATAAGCCCGATTAAGTTTTAGACTTACATTTTCTGATTGTTTGAATTTACCGTTTTCAAAACTGCCAATTGTTATATATGCATCAGGTGCATCTCCATCATAACTAAAATGGTCAATTGTTAATACACCATCATTCGTTATAGTAACAACACCCGCTGCATCATGA
Organism: uncultured Lachnospiraceae bacterium; assembly: GCA_964370595.1. Classification (GTDB taxonomy): domain Bacteria; phylum Bacillota; class Clostridia; order Lachnospirales; family Lachnospiraceae; genus Brotaphodocola. Next base: position 15,296 of record CAYJKD010000012.1, on the reverse strand, counting down.
TGAAATGTAGTAATTGTTCCACTTTTTATGACAGCAGGCGCATTCGTTGTAGTATCTTCTGTTGCTAACACACTTGTTTCAGGAACCACTGGCTGTAAACTTGGAACTGTTGTTTCAGTTAATGTAGTTGCATCTACAAGAGATGTAACTTCTACTTGATTTTCGTTATGTATAGAAGATCTAGATTGATTATAATTTTCATGTTTTGTACATCCATAGATAATTATCATTACAAAAATACTCAAAACTAAAAGTAAAAAAATTTTTCTCATTATCTATTCACCTCGACTTTTTATAAGTCAATTTTATCATATAGAGAATATAGGTTCAATTAACTGTCAATAAACTTTATTCTTTTAAATTTATGAATATTTTACAAAGGATATAAAATTATTATCTCTTTTCAAGTTCTTCTAATATTTCATCCCAAGTTACCTTTTTTTCAACCATTAATACCAACATATGATATAAAAAATCAGAAATTTCATATTTAATTTCTTCGGGATTTGGATTCTTAGACGCGATAACAATCTCTACAGCTTCTTCACCTAATTTTTTTAATATTTTATCGATTCCTTTATCAAATAAGTAATTCGTATAAGATCCTTCTTTTGGATTAATCTTTCGATCTTCAATCACTGCAATTAAATCTTCAATCACTTTATTTGAGTGTTTGCTAGAATCTTCGACTTTATGCACTTGATTAAAAAAGCAAGTAGGGCTACCCGTATGACAAGCTACACCAATTTGTTTTACACGTGCAAGCAATGTATCTTTATCACAATCTAATGTTAAGGATGATACATATTGATAATGGCCTGAAGTTTCACCTTTAATCCAAGATTGTTTCCTACTTCGACTATAATATGTCATCATTCCAGTAGCTACCGTATGCTCATAAGCAAACTGATCCATATAGGCCATCATAAGCACTTCATTTGTTCGTTCATCTTGTACAACAACAGGTAGAAGGCCTGTTATATCTAACTTTATTTCATTCCAAGGAGTAGTTGGTGTATGGATACACATAGATAATCCTTGCTGAAGCAATTGATGTTTTTGCGATTTCACAATAGAAGCCTCTAAATCATTATTTACTACAACACCAAGAGTATTCTTTTGTTCTAGCAACTGACTCCATTTTGTAAAATCATTGGTTGAAAAAAATGTACAAAGTTCAGCAGGTGTTTCTTTTGATGCATCGGTAAGTAACATTCCAAGTCGATCTGCACCAAAACGGAGGATTGCCTCATCAATTAAATTAAGGCTAGTATCTTTTTCTGTAAAAAGAACACGATTTGCTCCTGCATAAAGATATTTTTTTACATCTTCTAAGCGTTTTAAACCACCAGTGGCAAAAATAGGAATTCCAAGTAATGCAGATAGTTTCTTTACCGCTAAAACAGCTTGTTCATGTGATTCATCATCTGTTGTAGAATCAACGAAACAAATACCATCAAAGGTTTCCTTTTTTGCATGAATATGAGAAATCAAAGGATCAATGTCAGCTCCAGTATACACATAGTTCAATAGAATCTTTTTTATCATTACAGATTATCTCCTATTTTTGAAATTTTATTATTGCATCAGAGAGTACAATTCGATTTTCATAAAGAGCTTTCCCAATAATTGCTCCCTGAATCCCCTCTCGATTTAGTTGTTCTAAATCATCCATTCCAGATACTCCACCAGAAGCAATTACATTTAATCCTGTCTCCTCTGTTAAACGTGCAGTTTCTGTTACATTTGGGCCAACAAGCATTCCATCTTTTGAAATATCTGTATATACAATATGCTTTACACCAAAATCTTTCATTGTCAAACATAACTCTAGTGCTGTAATATTGCTGATTTTTTCCCAGCCTTCAATGGCTACCATACCATTTTTAGCATCAATCCCAGCAACAATACAATCAGATCCAAATTCATCAACAAGTTCTTTCATGAATTCGGGACGTTCAACTGCCTTCGTTCCAATAATACATCTTCTTACACCAAGGTTTAGCATTTCTTTCACGTTCTCTCTTGTGCGGATGCCACCCCCTACTTGCACTGGAATATCCAATTTTGAAACGATTTCTTTTATTACTTCTTTATTATAAGAATGACCAACTAAAGCACCATCTAAATCAACTAAATGCAAAAATGTAGCACCTGCATCTTTCCACATTTGAGCAATTTCACATGGGGAATTTGAGTATATTTTCATCTGGTCAAAGGCCCCTTGTTTTAGTCTTACACACTTTCCATCTTTTAGGTCAATTGCAGGATATAATTGCATTCTGTTTTCCTCCTATAAGCTTCCTTTTGTTGATAATACATCTTTTATCCTTATATCATAGCAAGTAGCAGCATCTAATGATTTAGCAAATGCTTTAAAAGCCCCTTCAATAATATGGTGATTATTACTTCCTGAAAGTTGTTTTAAATGAAGATTCATTTCTGCACCATAAGATATCGCATAGAAAAATTCTTTAATCATTTCCGTTTCAAGATTCCCCACACGCTCTTTGTCTAATGTTAAGTCATACACAAAATACGGTCTTCCAGATAGATCCAAAGAACATAAAATCAAGGCTTCATCCATAGGAAGGATTGTTGTGCCATACCGTACAATACCAACTTTATCTCCGATTGCATCTTTTATTGCTTTTCCTAACACAATCCCTACATCTTCAATAGTATGATGCGTATCAATATGCAAATCTCCCTTTACTTTTATGTCTAAATCAATCAACCCATGTCGTGCAAAACTTTCTAGCATATGGTCAAAAAAGCCAATACCCGTGCTAATACTTGCCGTTCCACTACCATCTAAATCAATCGTTAGGGAAATATCAGTTTCTTTCGTTTTTCTATGCAAATTTGCAATCCGTTTCAAAGCAGCCTCCTTACTCAAATCGTACACGAACAGAATTCGCATGGGCAGTTAAGTGTTCTGCTTCTGCAAAATATTCAATTTTCGTATGCACTTTCTCCAACGCATCTTTTGAATAGTAGATAATACTTGACTTTTTAATAAAATCATCAACACTAAGAGGAGAAAAGAACTTTGCAGTTCCATTGGTTGGAATTACATGATTTGGACCTGCAAAATAGTCACCTAACGGTTCTGAGCTATATTCACCTAAGAAAATTGCTCCAGCATTTTGAATTTTAGTCATAACTTCAAATGGATTTTTTGTAACAATTTCAAGATGTTCCGATGCAATTTCATTTGCCACCTCAATAGCCTCATCCAGTGTGTTTACAACAAGTAAATACCCGTAATTTTCTAATGATTTTTCTAGAATCTCTTTTCTAGATAAAACTTGCAAGAACCCATCAACTTCTTTTGAAACCGCATTTGCCAATTCCATGCTTGTTGTAACTAATATTGCAGATGCTAATTCATCATGTTCCGCTTGTGACAATAGATCAGCAGCTACAAATCTAGCATTGGCAGTTTCATCTGCTAAAACTAGAATTTCGCTTGGTCCTGCAATACTATCAATGCTTACATGTCCATATACTGCTTTTTTTGCAAGTGCGACAAAAATATTACCAGGTCCAACAATTTTATTAACTTTAGGAATCGAAGCAGTTCCAAAGGCCAACGCCCCTACTGCTTGAGCCCCTCCCACTTTATATACTTCTGAAATTCCACACAGGTAGGCAGCAACAAGTGTGGTCGGATTTACTTTACCATCACGATTCGGTGGTGTTACCATTACAATACGTTTTACTCCTGCTACCATAGCTGGTAGAATATTCATTAACACAGAAGAAGGATAGGCTGCTTTGCCTCCAGGAACATAAACACCAACACTTTCTATCGCACTTACCTTTTGACCTAATAAAGTACCATCTGGTTTTGTATCAAACCAACTGTATTGTTTTTGTTTTTGATGGTACTCTTCTATATTTGCTTTTGCATCTTTCATCGTAACGATAAGCTGTGGATCCGTTAAGGCTAACGCTTCTTTAAATTCTTCATCAGAAACTAATAGATTAGAAGTATCAATCTCAGCCTTATCAAATTCTTTTGTATAAGAAAATACTGCTTCATCACCCTTCATACGTACATT
>CAYJKD010000012.1:0-11219 GCA_964370595.1 uncultured Lachnospiraceae bacterium | reverse complement strand
GTACATTTTGAATAATGTCATGAACAATGGTTTCGTAATTTCCATACTGATTTGTATCTCGTTTTAGCAAATCACTTAAGATTTCTTTTTTACTTGTATCATTTAAAGTAACTATTCTCATAAGACTCCTTTTCTATCTAAATTTCATTTGGTTTCACTAAGGAGCGGATTTCACGTATAATATTTGAAATTCGTTCTTGTTCTCGTTTCATACTAACTTGATTTACAATAATTCTAGCCGATAATGGACAAATTTCCTCTAAAATGGTTAATCCATTTTCACGAAGTGTCGACCCCGTTTCTACAATGTCAACTATAACTTCGGACAGACCAACTAGTGGTGCTAACTCAATCGAACCATTTAGCTTAATAATTTCAACTGTTTGATGTTTTTTGTTATAGAAATAGTCCTTCGCTATTGCTGGATATTTGGTAGCAACGCGGATTAGTTCTTGATGTTTAAGAAGATCATTTGCAGATTCTGGTCCACACACGCACATTTTACAATTACCAAGTCCAAGGTCAAATACTTCATATAGATTTCTACCTTCTTCTAAAATTGTATCTTTTCCTACAACACCGATATCTGCGGCTCCATATTCGATATAAGTTGGAACATCACTTGCTTTTGCTAAAAAGAAACGATATTTTAACGTTTCATTCGTAAAGATAAGTTTTCTTGAATTTTTATCTTTCATTTCTTCACAAGTAATACCTATTTCTTCGAATAGCTCCATTGTTTGCTTAGCTAATCTTCCCTTAGCAAGGGCAAAAGTTAAATATCGCATGAGGTTACCTCCCATTCTAGAACAGAAACACATTCTCGATGATTTGTAGTAATAGAAACCTTTTCTATTACTTCACTACTATAGATGAGATAAAGTGTAGCTATATTTGATTTTTTACATTCATTGATATAAAAAGCCTCGTCTTGAGTCATCTGCATCAAACTTACAGATTGTCCGATAGAACGTAATTTTTTAGTAAATTGAATTCCTTGTTTTCTATAAGCATCTTGGTAGATTACTGTAGCAGAGATTTTATCTACATCAAGTGTTAAATTTTGACGATTCAATGCCAACATCAATCGATCGATTTCAATTGCAAACCCAACAGCAGCGGAATTATTACCAAAGTAATGAAGCAACTTGTCGTATCGACCTCCATTGATGATGTAATCACCTAATCCATATGTATAGGCTTTAAAAATAATGCCAGTATAATAAGAAAATTTACTAAGCATTCCCAAATCGTAAGAGACATATTCTCCTAGTTCATAGATATCTAATAGCTCTTGGATTTTTTCTAGTCTTTGAATCGCTTTAAGCGAAGTTTCATTTTTGACAATGGCTTTCGCCGATTTAATCTTATCAATGTCTCCAAACAGTTCTGGAAGTAGTAGAAATGCTTCTTCTAAGTGCTTTGGAAGGTTTTGCTCTAACAAAAGTTCTTCTACACCGAAGAAATTCTTACTTTCAATCAAAGTTCTTAATTGTTCTTTCGTATCATAATCCATATCAGAAGCTTCTAGCAATCCTCGAAAAAAATCCACTTGTCCAATCTCGATTTGAAATTCTTCTAAACCACTGGCTTTTAAACTCTCGATTGCAAGTGCAATCATCTCTGCATCTGCATCTACACTGCAATCACCGATTAGCTCTACTCCACTTTGTGTTGATTCTTTTAAGCGTCCCTGAAAAGATTCACTATTGATAAACGTTGATCCTAAATAACTAAATCGAAGAGGTGCTTGTTCTGAAGAAAAATATTTAGCTGCACATCTTGCAATTGAAGGTGTTATATCTGGTCGAAGTACCAAAGTATTATTATTTCGATCGAAAAATTTATATAATTCTGTAGATGGAACACTTCCACACTCTTGATTGAAAATATCAAAGAATTCAAAAGTAGGTGTTTGGATCTGCTGATAGCCATAAGCTAAAAATTGTTCTAATAGTGCACGTTCAACATATGTTTTTCTAGCACGTTCCGTCGAATAGATATCTCGAACTCCATCTGGAGTATGTAATAATTGATTATTCATATAATAAACATCGCCTTTCTTTAGCATAGTAAAGTGATAATTCAATAACGTAATGCAATTATATGTCATCATATTGATTCTGTCAAGTAACTTTATGCTCTACGTGACAAATCAAGATTAATAGCTTCTAAATAATGAATGTGAATATCATGGTGTCGGTGCACTTGATACGATTTATCAAGCTCATCATAAGTAAAGCTTTTTCTTCCACCTTGTATCATTCGTTGCCAAAACCGATACAGTTCTTGGAATGGCAAATAATAACATTCATTTAGTTGTGTATAGTATAGAATTAAAAATGCAATTCCATCTTGTTCTTCAAATTCCTTCATAAATTCAATTTGATGTTCGTGTACATTTTGAAGTGGAAATGTTTTTGAGGCACACTCTTTTGCATCAAAACAAATTGGAATTCCTTGGATTACCCCAATAAAATCAACCGTACTTTTTTTATCAAAATAAGCAAGCGTAATATGACGATTATTTTTATCGATAGAAATTGGCGTGATTGGTGTTGGTATTTTTTGTATCAGTCCTAATTTTTTATTACGATAACTTTCGTTACTGTAATTAATCACCTCTTCTAAATAACTTCCTCGAAGACCTCGTGTTTTCCATGTACCCATTGACCGTTACCTCATGTATTTTTCATATGCGCTTGGCAGTTCCGATTTGAATTCACGATTACTTAAATAAGAAAATACTCCCTCTAAATCACTAGGAAATACTACGCGCCATGCATGCAGGAGTTGTGCGTTTATAGAATGTTCTTTTTTTGCAATGGAATTAAGAATATGGTCTCCATATTTATTGTCTCCAACAATCGGATGACCAATGGAAGATAAATGTGCACGTATTTGATGTGTTCGCCCTGTAATTAATTTAACTTCGAGGCGAGTGTAATTATTTTTATATTGAAGTGGAAGATATTGTGTTTCAATATAAACATGATCATCTTCCTCATATTTTTTGATGGTTACTTTATTTGATGTAACATCTTTTTTTAAATATCCACAAATTTTTTGCTCGTTCTCTATACGACCTTTTACAATACATTGATAATATTTGTCTATCGTTCGTTTTTTTAAGTGCTCTGATAAAAATTGTAAGCCTTGTAGTGTTTTCCCTGCCATTACAATTCCGCTTGTATTTCGATCTAAACGGTTACAAATGGATGGACGAAAACATTTCAATTCTTCCTCTGTAATTTGTTTTGAGTCAATTAAATAATCAATAAAATACTCAACTAAGGATTCATCATCCGGTTTTGATTTTTGTGATAGCATTCCCGCTGGCTTATCAATAAGTACAATATGGGAGTCTTCATATATGATTTTGAGCTTAATTTTCTTTACCTTTGGTATGGAGGTATCAGAAAATTTCTCAATGGTTTCTTCAGATAAGAAGAAAGCAATTTGATCTCCTACATTTAAGGTTTCCGTACCATCACATTTTTTCCCATTTAGTGTGATGTTTTTTTTCCTCATCATTTTGTATAGAAAACTTTTTGGTGCAAGGTTTAAATATTTAACTAGAAGTTTTAATAGTCTTTGCCCTGCTTCATTTTCATTTACCATAATTCGATGCATTTTTATATCCTTCCAATCACTTTTGATAGAAAAAATATTCCACTATGTGGGAATATTTTACAAGTTAAGTAAAACAGGTACATAAGAGGATGATAGATCGATAAGCTTCTACCCATTTGGCACTCAAATAATGCTTGTTTGATTACAGCTTTTGGATCTGCCTCTACTACTTTTTTATAGATTGGTAAATGGTTGTGTTGTTCTGCTACATGGAAAAATTCTGTTTTTACACGGCCTGGGCATACTGCAGTTACCCGGATTCCACGTTCCTTTACTTCTTCGTGTAATCCTCTAGAATAACTGACAACAAATGCTTTTGTTGCGGCATAGATTGTAAATCCAGGCTGTGCTACAAACCCCGCTGAAGATGCAAATTGTAATAGCATGGATTGATTTTTCATATAGGGCAAAACGATGTGTGTGATTGCACATAAAGTTTCACAATTAAGGCGAACCATTCCTAATTCTTCCTCAAGGGTTAATGTTCCAATATCTCCAATCTTTCCAAACCCTGCAGCATTTACAAGAATTTTAATATCTGGATTTTCGGATTCTAACAGTTGGTTTAGTTCTGTTATTGCATATTCAGTTGCTAGATCCAATGATATTTTTTTTAATGGTCTCTTTACTTCTTGTTCTAATTCTTCTAGCCTATCCATTCTTCTAGCTACTACCCAGATTTCATCTAACATTTTGAACTTTTTTACAATTTCTTTTACACACTCTCGTCCCATTCCAGAAGAAGCTCCCGTGATAATTGCAATTCTCATGCCTATATCCTCCTTATTCACAAGCAGTATTATGATTTTTTCTTATGAAGATTTCGTATGGTTTTCTTTTTCTTTCTATCTGGTTTACTCTCTTTTGATTGACTGTTTCCTTTATGATACGAATTTGTCTGTTCTTTGTATCTTGGACGAATTAAGCAATGTTTTTCGAATCCAATTAAGTCTGTTCGCCCAGCTTTTTTTAGCGCCTCGATTACTAAATCAAAATTTCTAGGATTTCTATACTGAATGAGTGCACGTTGCATTGCCTTTTCATGAGGATTGATTGGAACATATACTTCTTCAAGGTTGTCTGGATTAAGTCCTGTGTAGTACATACAAGTTGAAGCAGTGGATGGAGTTGGATAAAAATCTTGAACTTGTTCTGGCATATATCCTAAATCTCTTAAATATTCTGCAAGTTCAATTGCTTCATTTAGTGTAGACCCTGGATGAGAAGACATCAAATATGGAACTAAATACTGTTCTTTTTTTAATCGTCCGTTCATTTGTTTGAATTCTTGAGAGAACTTTTTGTAGACACTACTATTTGGTTTTCCCATTCGCTTTAAAACGTTATTTGCTACGTGTTCAGGAGCAACCTTTAATTGTCCACTTACATGATGCTCACAAAGTTCTTTTAGAAAGCCACTTGAATTATCAGCTAGCAAATAATCAAATCGAATTCCAGAACGTATAAATACTTTCTTAACTTTAGGTAATTCCCGTAGTTTACGTAGTAATTTAATGTAATCAGAATGATCCGCTTCTAAGTTTTTACACGGTTGTGGGAATAAGCATTGTTTATTTGAGCATGCACCATGGGTTTCTTGCTTTTTACATGCTGGTGCTCTGAAGTTTGCAGTGGGACCACCTACATCATGGATGTATCCCTTGAAATCAGGTTCCATGATGAGCATTTTTGCTTCTTCTATTAATGAAGTATGACTACGTGACTGAATAATTCTACCTTGATGGAATGTTAAGGCACAGAAATTACAACTCCCAAAGCAACCTCGATTGCTTATCAAGCTAAATTTTATTTCTGATATTGCAGGTACACCACCGCTCTCTTCATAACTTGGATGATACCCTCGCATATAGTTCAAATCATATACATCATCCATTTCTTGTGTAGTTAGTGGTTTCGCTGGTGGATTTTGAATCACATATCCTTGGGTTCCATATGCTTCAACTAAGCGCATTCCCGTAATTGGGTCAGTATTACTATTTTGGATATGAAAACTTTTTGCATAATTTCTTTTATTCGATTTTAGTTCTTGAAATGTAGGTAAGAGCTTATATTCATAGATATAATCGATTGTTTTCGATTTAAAAACAGTGCCATCAATAAAGGTAATGTCTCGGATATCGATTCCACTATCCAATGCTTCCGCAATTTCGACAATTGATTTTTCTCCCATACCATAAGAGATTAAATCTGCTTGTGCATCTAATAATATTGATCGCTTTAATTGATTAGACCAATAATCATAATGTGCAAGGCGTCTCAAACTAGCTTCGATTCCTCCAATTATAATTGGGGTTTCCTTATAAACCGTACGTATTAAGTTGCCATAGACAATCGTTGCATAATCTGGACGTTTTCCCATTACCCCACCAGGTGTATAAGCATCTTTTTCACGTTTCTTTTTTGATACAGAATAATGATTTACCATAGAATCCATATTTCCAGCTGACACGAGAAAACCTAGACGAGGTTGTCCAAGTACCTGTATACTTTTATTGTCCTTCCAATCTGGTTGGGAAATGATTCCAACACGGTATCCTCTTGATTCTAGAACACGGGTAATAATTGCACTTCCAAAAGATGGATGATCCACATAGGCATCTCCAGTTACATATATAAAATCACATTGCTTCCAACCACGTATATTCATATCCGCTCTGGAAATTGGTAAATAATCATGCATGAATTTCTTCCTCGATACTTTCTAATAATACACTATAATCATTGATATAATAATGAGCTAAACTCATCTTTTCGTTTTTTTGGTTCATGGAATACATGTCTTCGATGGCACATACATTCATTCCAGCAGATTTTCCTGCTAAAATGCCAGCTGGAACATCTTCAAAGACAATACATTCATTTGGCGCAACACCTAAGTTTTCAGCAGCTCTAAGATATACATCTGGTGCAGGTTTTCCCCTATCTACATCGCAAGTAGTAACTATTGTATGGAAAAATTCACGAATTTGTAATGCATCGATGACACAATTAACAATGCGAATATTACTACTTGTTGCAATCCCTATTTGATACTTATTCTGCTTCAATTGTTCTAAAAATTCACGAGTGTATTTTTTTAGAGTCACTTCATTTTCATATTTATATAAACTCATTTGAATCCATTCATTTTGAATTGTGTCGATAGAATCTGCAATCGAGAAGCGCTCTTTAAAATAATTTGCCATTTCCATAAAAGACATACCTTCAATTGTTTTTTGAAGATCCTCTGGTAAATCAATTCCATATTTTTCTAAATACTCACGGTCAATTTCTTTCCACATCCACATTGAATCAATTAGTGTTCCATCTAAGTCAAAAATAATTGCCCTAGATTGTTGTAGATCTAATTTTAGTTGTTTGATTTCTTTCATATAATAGTTTTACTTCCTTTTCCGTAAGTGACCGAAATTCACCTAACTGCAAACTTTCATCTAATTTTAACATCCCCATTGAGATGCGTTTTAAATAAACGACTTCACAATCTAGAGCTTGAAACATTCTCTTTATTTGATGATATTTTCCTTCATGAATTGTTATTTCAATCGGAGTAAGCGTAAGGTCAGTACAATTGTTTGCATCTAATATAGTTAAATTTGCTGGTAAGGTTTTTGTTCCATCTTCTAATACCAATCCAAGATTCATCTGCTCTACCGCATCAATCGGTAATTGGCCTTTTATATGTGCATAATAAGTCTTGTCAACATGCTTCTTGGGAGATAAAAGCTCATGTGCTAAAAATCCATCGTTTGTTAACAGTAATAATCCTTCTGTATCAATATCGAGTCTTCCAACAGGGAAAATATCTTTTCTGTTTTTATCACCAAGCAAGTCAACAACTAGTTTATGTTTTGCATCTTTCGTTGCACTAATTACACCCATGGGTTTATGCAGCATATAATAAACTTTATCCTCATAAACCACCAATTGATTATCTACATAAATTTGATCGATTTGCGGATCGATTTTAAGATCTGTTTTCGTTTGGGGTTTATCATTTACTTTGATTCTTCCTTTTTTTGCCATTTCTTTAATTTGACTACGAGAACCGAATTCCATTTCTACCAGTAATTTATCTAATCGTATTTGCTTTTGCAATTATAACCACCGCCATCCTGGATAATACTTATTTTTAATTTGCATTCCATTGATTTTTCCCCATCCAAGCGGAAATTCCTCTACACAAATAAGGCACCATCCTTTTTTTACTGTCTCTTCTTTCAAAACGATTGTTTCCCCTTTTAAGTAACGAATGACTCTTTCGTCTTCAAGTGGTATTGATAAAGTGTTAGATACCTCAGTAATTTTTAAATTCATCGCTAATGCTTGAGATGGCTCAAATCGATTCTTTTTTAAAGATCCGAGCAACAAACCAGTACGAAGATATCTCAGTTTCCAGTTTTTATTAAACTTTTTTGGTAAAAGATATACTTGTTCATCTTTTACATAAAAATCATCTGGATGATAATCGCATTTAAGCAAGGATAAAAACTCTAATAAATCCGTATTTTTGATAAGTGATGCATAGTCACTTTTGCTATGAGCATCCGCTTTTCCTTGTATAAGTGGTGAAGCATCACTCTTTTGCAATAATGCAATAAAATGACCCTCTCCTCGCACCTTATGTGGGAAGAAACGCAATACATCTTCTCCATTATTTCCAGATTCAATTCCATGTTCTTGTGGTACTCTACACAACTTCATATCTGGAAATTCATTTATAAACCAATGAATAACATCTTCATCTTCTATTTTTGAAAAAGTGCAAGTAGAGTATAGCAGCTGACCTCCTGGACGTAACATTCGATATGCTTCACAAAGAATTTCTTTTTGGATGTTAGCAAAGTACTCTGGTCCATGTTCTAACCAACTTTTAATTAATCCTTCATCTTTTCGAAACATTCCTTCTCCAGAGCAAGGAGCATCCACTAATATCTTGTGAAAAAATGTACCAAAGGTATCTGCTAATTTTTTGGGTTCTTCACTTGTAACACAAATATTTGAAATGCCAAATAGCTCTAAGTTCTTCAGAAGTGCTTTTGCTCTAGAATTACTGATATCATTAGCGACCAATATTCCTGAACCATTTAATTTTGCACCTAATTCTGTACTTTTACCTCCTGGAGCTGCACAAAGATCTAACACATGATCTCCCTCTTCAATGGGAAGATACTGCGCAGGTGCCATAGCACTGGGTTCTTGTATATAGTATAGGCCGCCGTAAAAATAAGGATGTTTTCCAGGTCTGAAATGTGTGTCAATGTAATATCCATTTTTTGTCCACGGCACAGGTTCTAAGGTTGTATCTAAGGCAGAATCTATTACTTTATAATCGGTTAACTTTGTTGTATTTAACCGAATGCCTTGCGTATGTGGTAGTTCGTAAGATGCAAGCCAATTTTCATAATCATCTTTGAGCAAGCATTTCATATTATTTAAATATTCATTTGGTAAATTCATAACATATCCTTTTCATTCGATGACAAATAAATTGCATATTAAAAATGCCGGACTTTTATCCGGCAATATGGATGATTCAAAGCAAAGCATAGAATATATGCATGTGCTATGTTTAATTTTCTTCTAGATATTCATCTGCTTTTGTTCTAATACTAGTAGATAGTGACATTCTATTATCATTTATTGTATTTAAATTTATATTTAAATCATTAATAAAAATATTTAGTCGTTCTTGAGTCATAGCCTTGGTGTTTTCAATAATACCTTGTACACCTGCTAGCAATTGATCGGAGTAAAGAATAGAGTTCTCTCGCACATTATTAGCCTCTAAAATCGCACCATTGACTATTTCATGCGCTTGTGCTTGTGCATTTTGAAAAATAATATCTGCATTTTGATTTGCTCTCTGTGTAATCTCATGGTCATTTACTAATTGATTTGTACGTGCAGTTACTTCTGCAAGCATGGAATCCGCTTGTGTTCGGGCGTCATCTATAATTGCATCTTTATTACTAACTATTTTTTGAAATTTTTTTATTTCTTCTGGAACAACCATACGTAATTCCACTATTAATTCTTCAAATTCATCTTTATTTACTAAAATCTTTGTATTCGAAAGCGGTTGATATTTGCATCCTTCAATATATTCTTCTATTTCACTGATGACTTTTTCAATTCTACTCATAATTGATCTCCTTGTATTTTAATTCGACTGTTCTAATTCTTCTATTTTTTTTCTGACAGAATGAGCAATATCAGTATGAAGAAATTGGCTAATATCACCTTTTAACTTTGCAATTTCTTTCACTGTACTTGCACTTAAGTAAGAGTATTTTAAATTTGTCGTCAGAAAAATGGTATCTATATCTGGCGCAATTACTCGATTGGTTTGTGCCATTTGTAATTCATAATCAAAATCAGTAATCGCTCTTAGACCACGTATAATAATCTTTGCGTTATTTTCTTTTAAAAAATCTACAAGTAATCCTTCAAATGCTTTTACCTCTACATTGGGAAGATGTGATGTGATGCTTTCTAACATCTTCACACGCTCTTCTATTGTAAAGAGAGGGGATTTATTTTGATTCACTAAAACCCCTACAATTACATGATCCATCATCAAAGATGATCGCTCGATTAAATCAAAATGACCTAATGTAACTGGGTCAAAACTCCCAGGATATACGGCTCTTGACATGTACTATTCACCTCTGTATAAAAATATATGTTTATTTGTTTTGTAACGTTTCTCGTTTTCAATCGTATATCCATATTCATTTAAATAAGAAAAATCGGTATGTAATGAAGCTTCAATAATAATTGTGCTATTTTTATCAAAAAAGTCCATATCTTTCATATGGAACAATACTTCCTTTTCTAGACCCATATCATAGGGTGGATCCATAAAAATATAATCAAAGTACAAATTTTTATCTTTTATTCTATTAATTCCAGAAAGAGCATCTGACTCGATTACAGTGGATAATTCTTGTAATTTTGTTGCATTCAAATTTTCACGAATACATCGAATGGCTTCTTTTTGTTGTTCAATAAATACACAATGATTTGCACCCCTACTAAGAGCTTCAATTCCAATTGCACCACTTCCTGCAAATAAATCTAGAAAGTTCGTATCGGCAATATCATATTGGAGCATATTAAATAAAGTCTCTTTAATTCGATCTGTTGTAGGTCTTGTTAATTCTCCTTCAACTGTGGTTAAGGAGATACGTTTGGCTTTCCCTGATATAACTCGCATAGTATGTCTCCTTTTTTTCTTCTATACCATTATAACTATAAATTTACTAATAGACAAGCAAAATCTTGTGAATTACATATTTGAATGTTATAATATATAAAATTTGTAACTGTTCAGAGGGTACATTCATAAATGGGCAAAGCTACCTGATTTTGATAAAAACAAAATTTGGTTGCCCATTTATTCATGTAGGGCGTTCGCCCTATATGGAAAAGATAGTAAATACAGCTTAGTAAGCAAGCTTACACGCTTACTTTACTATCTTTTCCATGCACCGTGAACTGTTACTAAAAATAAAAAATATGAGGAGAAACTTTATGATTAAGAGAAAAAAATTACTGTCATTACT
>CAYJKD010000011.1:23281-26197 GCA_964370595.1 uncultured Lachnospiraceae bacterium | reverse complement strand
AAAACTTCATGACAACATCCAAATGCTTTTATTTCTGGATAAGTGGCATATAAAGTCTTTACACATAGAGTCATAGGGTTTGTGTAGTTAATAACCCAAGCATCAGGGGCATGATTTTTGATAGCATTGGCAATTTCTACAAACATAGGAATCGTTCGAAGACCACGAATAATACCACCAGGACCAGAAGTATCCCCTACGGATTGATAGACACCATAACGTTCTGGAAGATGAACATCAGATGCCATTTCATCAAAAGTTCCTGGGAGAATTGAAATTACGACAAAATCGCAATTGGTTAGTGCAGCTTCTAACGATTCAGAAACTTCATAATTCCATTTTCCAATGGTGTTTGGATTATTTGAAATGGCAGTACCGATTTGTTGGTTATTGCAAGCAGCTTCTTTATCAATATCATAGAGTCGTACCGTTCCGCTTAAACTAGATTCCATAGCGAGATCCCCCATAAATGCCCATGCCCAGCCGCGAGACCCGCCTCCAATATAAGCGATATTCAAATCAGTTACCATATCATTACAATACTTCATTATTATGTTCCTCCTATAATTTTCATAGATATTTTGTTTTTATATTAGAATTATAGTATAAAATTAAATAAAAAACTTGCAATATTGGAATAAAAATAAAAAAAAATATACATATGGCTACAATGGAGTTATAAAATTATTACAGTAGAATAAGAATGATAAAAAAGTATTATATTAGACTTTGCATGAATGTGATATACTTTGATGAAAGAAAGGAGTGATATTATGACTATAAAAGAAATTTATGAAAAATTTGATCAAATAGGATGTCTTTCATTTACCACTATTAATGAAGATGGAGATCCAGAATCACGTATTGCCCATCTTAGAGGATTTGACGAAGAGGGCATATATTTTATGACTATGTTTACCAAATCATTTTACAAACAGCTAAAAAATCATAATAAAGTTGCATTGTGTGGATTAGGTGCAAATACTGCAGTAAAACATGATGCAGACGGAATGCCTGTTTTTGAGGGTGGGTATGCAATTCGTATGACAGGTTTGGTAAAAGAAATTTCTATAGATACGTTGAAAGCTAAAAATAATCCTGTTTTTGATGTCTGTATAAAAGATCAAGAAAAATACCCCGCAATGGTAACTTTTTGTATCACTTCTGGTAGAGGAGATATATTTGACTATGATTTCGAATGCGTGAAGCGAGAGCATAAGTTAGAACGAATATATTTTTGTTATAATGGAGCAGCTGAAAAATACAGAGGATTGAAAATTGATGAAAGTAGTTGTATCTCTTGTGGTGTCTGTAAAGAAAAATGTTCATTTTCAGCAATAGAAAAAGGAGCAAATTGTTATAGGATTGATAGAAACCGTTGTGATGAATGTGGTGATTGCTATCTAAATTGTCCTGTTGAGGCAATCCATTACAAAAACGAATAAAAGCCAAAGAGGTAGGAATAAGCGAATGATATGCTTACTTCCTACCTCTTTTTCCTTTTAAAGTGATTATTGAGAGCGTGAGAATGATTTGGCGATTTCATAATCATTTAATATTTCAGTGATTTCTCCATCTGCAATCATTTCCAAAAATATATCTACTATTTTGGGATCAAAATGTTTTCCTTTTTGTTTTTTTAGTTCTTCGATGACATAATCTAAATCTTTTGTTTCTTGGTAGACACGGCGTGATGTCATTGCATCAAATGCATCAGCGACACAGATAATTCGCCCAATAAGGGGAATGCTATCTCCACTAAGTCCAGATGGGTAACCATTGCCATCATATTGTTCATGATGGTATTTTGCACCAAATGAAACCCCTTCTACTAATGTGATATCCTTTAATATTTCAGCACCAAGTGATACATGTTTTTTTATGATTTTGTACTCATCTTCGTTCAGGCGACCAGGTTTGTTAAGAATGTGGTCGGGGATTCCAATTTTTCCAATATCATGAAGTAAGGCAGTATAATAAGCGTCATCTTGTTGTTCTTCGCCAAAGTTTAATCGTTTTGTAATTGCTAAAGTATAAGTAGCAACACGAAGAGAATGCCCATTGGTATAAGCATCTTTTGCATCGATTGTACGTGCAATAGCTTTTAACGATTGAACAGTGATATTGTGATATTCTTGTTGCTTCGCTTTTAGTGTTTTTGTACGTTTTTGAAATATAGCCCATACAATTAAAAGAAGAATTCCAAAGACTCCTAGGGTTAATAATGTTACCATAAATGGATTTTCATACCAATGAGGAGCTTTGATAATTTTGATGCTTTCTGTATTAGCAGAAGGAATGCCATCTGCATTATGTCCAAGAAGTTCAAACGTAAAAGTACCGCTTGGTAAGTTCGTATATGAAATTGTACTTAATTTATCAGAAGTAGATGTAATCGCAGTTGGATCGAACCCTTTTAACTGATAGGTAATGGTGCTATTGTTATGCTCTAAATAGCTTAACATTGAAAAATAAAAGGTAATACGCCGAGCATCAGAATTGAGATGAATGGTATCCGTGTAGGGTTGTGTAATCCCGTCGATGGATATTGATTGAATTCGAACAGGAGATGGTGCTTCATTAATTTTTATGTAATCAAGATTGATGGAATATACACTTTCATTACATGAAATATATAAAGTTCCATCTTCATCGAGGTAGTTCCAAGAATTGGCTGTAATTCCAGATACCAGTCCAGAAGTTGGACCATATTTTGTGTAAATAGGTGTATCTGTTCGTAAAGAAGCAGAATCAATAATGTAGAGACCTCGTGCAGCAAGAACAATTACTTTATCTTTGTACATAATGATATCAAAAATGTTACCATCAGTAGTAAAATTTTTTACTTGTTCAATTCCATCTAGCGTCCATGCATCAAGGGTATTGCTCCCAGTAGAAACATACATAACATGGTGG
>CAYJKD010000011.1:3682-23271 GCA_964370595.1 uncultured Lachnospiraceae bacterium | reverse complement strand
CATGGTGGTTAGGATCTTCTGCCATTCGTAAAATAACACCAGCACTTAATCCGTTATCAGTATCATAATTGAGCACCGTTTGGTTTGGTAAAATAACATAAACGCCACTTCCATCACTTCCAATCATCATAGAATTATCATCTGTTTCAAACATGCTTAGTACAGTGGTGTTTCGAATTCCCTGTGATTCGCCATAGGTAGCAATTACAGAACTATCTTCAATTACACCAATCCCACCATCGGTTCCAATCCAAATAGTACCATCGCTTTTTTCAGTAATGAGACGGGCTCTTGAAGAAGGGAGTCCATTATCTTCAGAAAAAGTAACAATTGTGCCATTGGGAAGTACTTTTACCACAGGTGTTTGTGAATAGGAAGCAATCCATAAATTTTGTTTACTATCAATATATAAGTTACGAATTCGGATATCCGTAAAGAGTTGGGTTAGTTCAGTGTGAATGGAGGATTCGTTAGCAATAATATATAGGCCAGTATCTGATGCAATATAAAGTTGATCTTGCCATATGCAAGTTGCATTAATGTAGGCTTCCGATTCTCCAATTGCCATAAGTTCATTAAAAAACTTGCTTTGAGAAATGTGAGAAATACCTCCTCGAGAAGAAGCGAACCAGTAATTTCCTTCGTGGTCTTGGCACATATTACGAATAAAGGTATCTAATTCTAAGTTGCTTGATAATATAAATTCATCCTCTTCATTGAGATAACCAATTCCTTTTTCAGCTAGAACCCAAATACGACCAAGATTATCTTCATAAAAATTGTATATAAAACCGATATCAGGGATTGTTAGCAGTGGATGAAATGTGGATTCGCCTTGTATGAAATTAACTTCATATACCTGATTAAACATGCTATTAACTAAAATACGTCCACTATGTGTTTTGCTAAGTAAACTTGCAATCCCTCTAATGGAACCATCTTTCCAATTGTGTTTCTGTAGTAACTGGTCATTTTGAGCCATGTAAAGCGCACCATCATTACCAAGTACATATAAAATATCTTGATTATCAAAGGCTAAATGAGTTGCAAATGTATTATTTAAAACTGAATCATCAAGTGCAACGAGCATTCCATCGATAATTTTACCAATTCCATTACTGGTTGCTACATAAATTGTTCCATTGCTATCTTCTGCTACATGGCGAATAGAAGAAGATAAGGTAGCATCTTTTTGTAGAATGTGTGTGAAAATTCCATGGTTATAAGTGAAAACGCCAGCTTCATTAGTGGCGATATACATGGTTCCATCTACAGATATATGCAAATCACGAACAGAGGTAGAAGTGAATACAGGGTTTACAGAACTATCAATTAATTCAAATGTTTTTCCGTTAAAGCGAAAAAGCCCAGAATATGATCCAACCCAGATAAATCCATCACTGGATTGAGCGATATCATTAGCCTCATTATTCAATAATCCTTGCTCCTGTGTATAAAGTGTTTGCATACTTTGGGCAGCAATATCAAAATCTACCTCTGTATTCGTTGCTTGTTGTGCATTGCAAGGGATAGTATAGGTTAAAGTGAGTAATAGTAATAAAGACAATAATTTTGCATAAAATTCAAATATATTTTTCATATTTACCCTCTAAATGGTATGTTATTTTAACGATTTTAACACTCTGAATATTGTAACATAAGAAAATCTGATAATCAACAGAACCTTTTTTTGTAAATTGAAAAAATAGGTGTATTTCCTTGTATAATCAGATTGAATTGGTAAAACATGTCATGTGTAATATAAATTGTACATAAAAAAATAACAGGGGTAAGTAGAAAAGTGCTTGTATTATAGAATTGTTTGTGCTATTATTTGGTTAATTCAATAACAAATTAAACCGTTGAAGTGGAGATAACAATAAGAAAAGGATGTACAGAGAGTTGGGGAAGGAGAGAGCCCAATGATTACTGCTTATTAAATGGACCACAGAGGGCGCAGTCAAAGGCAAATGCTGAGTATTCTGCGACGTATTGACTTACGTAAGTAGTCGGAAATATGTTAGTATTTCGCAAAGTGTATGGAGGGACTCTCCATAAATCAAGGTGGTACCGCGGGTAAAAGACTCGTCCTTGACAGAAGATTAATTCTGTCAGGGACTTTTTTTATTTCTGACAGAGAAATATTGCTTATAATACAACAATGTTAGGAGGAAAATTAGTATGAGTTATTACCCAGAATTGAAACAAATTGAGGAATTGGTAAAAGGAGGTACGTATAAGAGTATTCCAATTAGTTTGGCAATTGAATTTGATAAGTCAGTTAAACAAATATATAAAATATTGAAAAATGTTAGTAAAAATGTGTTTGTATTGGAATCTTGTTACGATAAAGAACAGTCAGGGCGGTATAGTTTTTTGGGATTTGATCCATCTTTAGAGTTTTTATGCAAGGACCATAGGGTTACATTAAAATCATCAACAACGATTACCATAGACAATGCGAATCCACAAGAATATATTCGAAAAATATTAGTGGAGCATAAAAGTCCAGTATTAAGCGGGTTACCTCCATTTACTGGTGGATTAGTAGGGTACTTTTCATATGATTATATAAAGTACAATGAGCCTAAAATTAAATTAAATGCAAAAAATGATGAAGGGTTTCAAGATGTAGACTTGATGTTGTTTGAAAAAATCATTGCACTGGATCATAAAGAAAATAAAATTATTTTAATTGTCACAATTCCAATAGAAAATATAGAAACTACATATAACAAAGGTATTTTAGAATTAGAAAATTTAAAGAACTTATTAGTAACGGGAAAAGAAAAGGAAGAGGAGGATGGTCGCATATTAGAATCTTTAGTTCCATCATTTTCTAGAAAAGAATATAGTGAAATGGTAAAAACAGCAAAAAAGCATATCTATGAAGGGGATATTTTTCAAGTAGTGCTATCCAATCGATTGTCAGCACCTTACAAAGGAAGTATGTATCATATTTATGAAAAATTAAAAGCAAGGAACCCATCTCCTTATATGTTTTATTTTTCTAGTGACAATATTGAAATGGCAGGAGCTTCCCCAGAAACACTTGTAAAGCTAGAAGGAAAAAAGGTTATGACATATCCACTAGCAGGAACAAGAAAACGTGGAAAGACATTAGAAGAGAATATGCGATTGGAACAAGATTTATTATCAGATGAAAAGGAACGCGCAGAGCATAATATGCTAGTGGATTTAGGGAGAAATGATGTAGGAAAAATAAGTAAATTTGGAAGTGTTAAGGTAGAATCCTATATGAATGTGCTACATTTTTCTCATGTGATGCATATTGGTTCAACTGTAGTAGGGGAAATTGCAGAAAATAAAGATGCTATTGATGCCATTGATGCTGTATTACCAGCAGGAACATTATCAGGTGCCCCAAAGATAAAGGCATGTGAAATTATAGATAATCTAGAAGGGTTAAAGAGAGGGGTATATGGTGGTGCAATAGGGTATTTGGATTTTAATGGAAATATGGATACATGCATTGCTATTCGGTTTGCATTTAAGAAAAACGATAAGATATTTGTACGATCAGGAGCTGGAATTGTGGCTGATTCCGTTCCAGAAAAAGAATATGAAGAATGTATCAATAAAGCAAGGGCAACTGTAAAAGTATTGGAGGAAAAAAATTATGATATTAATGATTGATAATTATGATAGTTTCTCTTACAACCTATATCAAATTGTAGGAAGCTATCAATCAGATATAAAAGTGATTCGTAATGACCAGTGTACGATTGACGAAATAAAAGAATTAAATCCGAGTCATATTATTTTATCTCCAGGCCCGGGGAAACCTTCTGAATCAGGAATATGCATTGAGGTTGTAAAGAAATTAGGGAATCAAATTCCTATTCTCGGAGTTTGCTTAGGTCACCAAGCAATTTGTGAAGCTTTTGGAGGAACCGTCTCTTATGCAAAACAACTGATGCATGGAAAAGTATCAGAAGTTGTGATTGGAAATTGTGAATTGTTTGATGGAATACCACTGGAAAAAATTATAGTAGGAAGATATCATTCGCTAGCATTATTAGAAGACACATTACCAAAAGAGCTTAAAATTTGTGGAAGAACAGCAGATGGAGAGATTATGGCAGTAAAGCATGAATTATATCCGATATTTGGAGTTCAGTTTCATCCAGAATCAATATTGACACCAGAGGGAACAGTAATCATTAAGAATTTTTTGGAGGTAGTGGCATGATAAAAGAAGCGATTATTCGATTGACAAAAAAAGAAGATTTACCATTCTCAGTGGCGCAAGAAGTAATGGAAGAAGTGATGAGCGGTAAAGCTAGTCAAGTACAAATAGGAGCCTACTTAGTGGGACTTTCTATGAAAGGCGAAACGATTGAAGAAATTACAGCATCAGCAAAAGGAATGAGAAATCATGCTATAAAATTATTGAATGACCAAGAGGTATTAGAAATTGTGGGTACAGGAGGGGATGGATCCAACTCTTTTAACATTTCAACCGCATCTGCACTTGTATTAGCAGCGGCAGGAGTTCCAGTAGCAAAGCATGGAAATCGAGCTGCCTCTAGTAAGTGTGGAGCAGCAGATGTTCTAGAAGCATTAGGGGTAAAGATTGATATTACTCCAGAGCAAAGTTTAGAAGTATTGAAGAGTATTGATATTTGCTTTTTATTTGCTCAAATCTATCATAGTGCAATGAAACATGTTGCACCAGTAAGGCGTGAATTGTCAATTCCAACAATTTTTAATATATTAGGACCTCTATCAAACCCTCTTGGTGCAAGCATGCAATTGATGGGGGTATATGAAGAGGAATTAGTAGAACCATTGGCAGAAGTTTTGGCTCGTTTAGGGGTAAAGAGAGGAATGGTTGTGTATGGTACAGATGGGCTTGATGAGATTTCACTTAGTGCACCTACCAAAGTTTGCGAAATCAAAAATGGTTGGTTTCGCTCATATATGATCAATCCACAAGATTATGGATTTGACCTTTGCAATAAAGAAGACCTTACTGGAGGGACTCCAGAGGAAAATGCTGAAATTATTAGAGAGATTTTAGAAGGAAAGCAAGGACCAAAAACAGATGCAGTCATAATCAATGCAGCGGCAGCACTCATGATAGCCAAAGGGGATATTATGTTAGAGGAAGCAATTGAAGAAGTACGTAATTTGCTGAATAGTAAAAAGGTAAAAGAGAAACTAGAGGCATTCATTGAGCATTCAAATAGGTGATAAGATGATATTAGAACAGATAGCAAAGGATACAAAAATTCGTGTAGAAAGACAAAAAGAGATAAAATCTTTTCAAATGATGAAGGCAAGTGCCCTAGCATTACCAGTAGGCGACTTTTTATTTGAAAAGACGATTAAAAATACCAAAGGAGCTTTAATCTGTGAAGTAAAAAAAGCTTCGCCATCCAAGGGAATTATTTCAGAATCATTTCCATATATTGAGATTGCAAAAATATATGAGCAAGAAGGCGCAAACTGTATCTCTGTTTTAACGGAACCAAAGTGGTTTTTAGGGAGTGATGATATCTTTTGTCAAATTAGAGCGGAAGTAAAGATACCAATGTTACGTAAAGATTTTACCATTGATCCTTATCAAATTTATGAGGCAAAAGTGATGGGCGCAGATGCAGTATTGTTAATCTGTGCGTTGTTAGATACAAAAACGATAAAAGAGTACCTTCAAATTTGTGACACGTTAGGGATTAGTGCTTTAGTGGAAACTCATAATGAAGAAGAAATTTGCTCTGCAAAAGAGGCAGGAGCTAGATTGATTGGAGTAAATAATCGCAATCTAAAAGATTTTTCCGTAAATTTAAAAAATGCTTATGAATTGAAACATCTTGTTTCAGATGAATGTATTTTTGTTGCAGAAAGTGGAATCCTTTTGCCGAAAGATGGAATTGAGCTATTAAAAAATGGAGCAGATGCATTATTGATTGGAGAAGCATTGATGAGGACAAATTGGAAAGGTGATTTTATCCAAGCAATTCGGAAAGGAATTACATGACAAAAATTAAACTATGTGGATTATATCGAAAGGAAGATATTGAATTGATTAATCAATATCAAGTTGATTATGTAGGATTTATCTTAAATTATACAAAAAGCCATCGTTATATAGAAACGCATAAATTTCAAGAATTGATAGGAAACCTAAAAGAAGGAATCGGAAGAGTGGGAGTGTTTGTAAATCCTACAGAGGAAGAATTGTTTAGAGTGAAAGATGAATTAGATGTGATTCAACTACATGGAGATGAAAAGGAAAGTTACATTGATAGGATAAAAGATTTATTTCCGGATAAGGAAATATGGAAGGCATATAAAATAGATTCAAACGTGGATTTAGAGAAGGCGAAGGTGAGCCATGCACATAAAATATTATTGGATAATGGGTATGGAACAGGAAAAACGTTTGACTGGAGACTGTTAAATGAACCACTGAATCGAACATTTATATTAGCAGGTGGGTTGGCGCCTGAAAATGTAAAAAAAGCAGTGGAACAGTTTAAACCATGGTGTGTGGATTTGTCTTCTGGTGTGGAAGTAGAAAAGAAAAAAGATAGAAAAAAAATAGAAAAAATTTTACAACAAATAAAAGGGGTATGAAGCAAATGGAAAATGGAAGATTTGGAGTACATGGTGGCCAATATATACCAGAAACACTAATGAATGCAGTATTGGAACTAGAAAAAGCATATGAATATTACAGAAATGAAGAAGGGTTTTGTAAAGAATTAGATGCATTACTCAATGATTATGCAGGGAGACCATCTAGGCTCTATTATGCAAAAAAAATGACGGAGGACCTAGGTGGAGCAAAAATTTATTTGAAGCGTGAGGATTTGAATCACACAGGAGCTCATAAAATCAATAATGTTTTGGGGCAAGTTCTTCTAGCGAAGAAAATGGGAAAAACTCGAGTGATTGCTGAAACAGGAGCGGGACAACATGGTGTGGCAACAGCAACTGCAGCAGCATTATTTGGAATGGAATGTGAGATATTTATGGGAAAAGAAGATGTAGAGCGACAAGCATTAAATGTCTATAAAATGCGATTATTAGGAGCAAAAGTAAACTCGGTAGAATCAGGGACAGCAACGCTGAAAGATGCAGTATCTGAGACAATGCGTGAGTGGACAAGCCGCATGGAAGATACTCATTACGTTCTAGGCTCTGTAATGGGACCACATCCATTTCCTACAATCGTAAGAGATTTTCAAGCAGTCATATCAAAAGAGATCAAAGATCAATGTATGAAATTAGAAGGAAAACTTCCAGATACAGTGATTGCTTGTGTTGGTGGAGGGTCAAATGCTATTGGCGCGTTCTATCACTTCATCGATGAGGAAAACGTGGAATTGATTGGATGTGAAGCTGCAGGAAAAGGAGTTCATAGTTTTGAAACAGCAGCAACGATTGCAACTGGAAAATTAGGGATTTTCCATGGGATGAAAAGTTATTTTTGTCAAGATGACTACGGACAAATCGCTCCCGTATATTCGATCTCTGCAGGATTAGATTATCCAGGAATTGGACCAGAACACGCTAAACTGCATGATGATAGACGAGCGAGTTATGTATCCATTACAGATGAAGAGGCAGTAAATGCATTTGAATATTTATCAAAAACAGAAGGTATCATCCCTGCGATTGAGAGTGCACATGCAGTTGCTTATGCGAAGAAATTAGCACCAACAATGAAAAAAGATCAAATAATTGTAGTCAATTTATCTGGACGTGGAGATAAAGATTGTGTTTCTGTAGCTCGTTACCGTGGAGAGGAGATTGTAGAATGAAATTAAGAGAAGCATTTGTTAATAAAAAAGCATTTATTCCGTTTGTCACATGTGGAGATCCTGATTTGGAAACTACAAAAAAACTTATCGAGGGGATGAGTGAAGCTGGTGCAGATATAATAGAATTAGGAATCCCATTTTCGGATCCAACTGCGGAGGGGCCTGTAATTCAAGGTGCAAATCTCCGTGCGCTAAAGGGAAATGTAACAACAGATAAAATTTTTGATATGGTAAAAACCATATCCGTGAAAACACCACTTGTGTTTATGACGTACGCAAATGTGGTTTTTTCATATGGAATAGAACGATTTATGAAAACTTGCAAAGAAGTGGGAATAAGAGGAATTATATTGCCAGATGTCCCTTTTGAGGAAAAAAATGAATTTTTAAACATATGTGATATTTATGAAATAGAATTTATCTCATTAATTGCACCAACATCAAAAGAGAGAGTTTCTATGATAGCAAAAGAAGCACGGGGATTTATTTATTGCGTGTCTTCTCTAGGAGTAACAGGAATGAGAGATAATATTGCAATCAATGTGAAAGAAATAGTTGAAGTTGTGAAAGAGGTCACAGAAGTACCAGTGGCAGTAGGATTTGGTATTTCTACAACAGAGCAAGCAAAAGCGATATCTGCAGATGCAGATGGAGTAATTGTAGGGTCTGCTATTGTAAAAATAATTGCAGACTATGGAAGAGCGTCCGTAGAGCCTGTAGTTGCATATGTAAAAGCAATGAAGGAAGCATGTAACAAATAAAAATAATAAAATGGATGAAGCAATTAAACTTCATCCATTTTATTATAGGGAAGGGTAAACCAAAATGTGCTACCAATACCAACTTTGGATTCAACCCCATAGGTACCATTGTGATAGGCGATGATTTTTTTTACAATAGATAAACCTAAACCTGTACCGATAATACCTCTTTTATGAACTTTATCAACCTTGTAGTATCGATCCCAAATGTAGGGTAGATCTTCTGGGTCAATACCGCTGCCAGTATCGGTTACTTGAATTTGTACATAATCATCTTTAATGATCTGTTGGATAGTAATTTTCTTTTCGTGTTCACTATAGTTGATTGCATTAAGCAATAAATTATAAAATGCTTGAGATACTTTTAAAAGGTCGATATCCATATAAACATCTTCTTGGTAAATGAAATCAAGTTGAAATCCTTGTGTTTTTACAAGTTCGGACATTCGGTTTATTGTATCTGATAGGGCTTGGGTTAAATTATGGTGCTCGATTGTTAATGTAGCATTACCGCTTTCAAGCTTGGAAACATCTAATATATCACTTACGAGTGAAGAGAGACGAGCGGTTTCTTCCATGATAATTTGAGTTTGTTCCGTAGAGATTTCATCAGGAAAATCATGCATCATCTCAGAGTAACTATAGATTAAAGCGAGAGGAGTTCGTAGGTCATGGGAGATGTTAGCAAGTAATTCTCGCCGAAGGTGTTCTGTTTTGCCGAGTTCTTTCGCAGTGACATTTAGTGTATGAGAAAGTTCGGTAATCTCTAAAAATCCATGGCCAGAGAATTGTGTATCATAATTGCCACAAGCGAGTTGTTTGGCGTTTTCATTAATCTGAACAATTGGTTTTGAAATTAATTTTGCCATAAAAAAAGAAAGGAAGATGGAAAAACAAATCATAGTAAAAGTAACAAAATACAATTGTAATTGAAGTGTGGAAATTGTTGTTTCCACAGGAGTAATAAATGCATAAAAGACGTAGGTTTTCTCAGTCTGGTCAATAAGAGTAAATGTATATTCCATAGATATTGTTCTAGGATTAGGTTCCATGGTGCGTCTGTGATAAGGCTGAGTTATAGAATTACCAAGTGCTTTGTTGGCATCAGGATCAATGATGACTACGCCGTAGTGAGAATCTAAAAAGAATGCAATTTCTTCTAGTGTCTTGGTATCTAAATTTTTGTTTGTATATTGAATTGCTTGTTCTAATTCTCCCTTTCGAACAAAAGCGTAAGTAGGTTGTAAAAGCCATGTTTGCAGAACCCAAAGAATGGTTAGCAGTAAGCTACAAAATCCTAGTAACAGTAAAAATATTTTCCACCTTAATTTTAATTTATCCATCAAACCGATACCCGATTCCCCTTAAAGTGGTAATTAATTTTCCATAAATACCAAGGGACTTTCTTAAAAGTTTCATATGAGTATCTAGGGTTCGGTTATCTCCAAAATATTCGTACCCCCAAACTTGTGACAATATCTTTTCTCTGGTTAAAGCAATATTTTTATTGCGAATCAAATAAAAAAGTAAATCATATTCTTTAGGAGCCATAGCTAATACTTCTTCACCAATGGTAACTTTATAGGCATCTAAATCTACAAGCAAGGACTCATAGGAATAGATTGTACGTGATGTTTTTGGGGATTGAGTAGGAAAGTTTGCTTGAGTTCGCCTTAAGATGGCATCGATACGCAACATTACTTCTTTAGAAGAAAATGGTTTTATTACATAATCATCAACACCTGATTCAAATGCGTGAATTCGGTCGTATTCTTCTCCCTTTGCCGTGAGCATTAAAATAGGAGTAGCATGGTTTTTGCGAATTTGTTTGACAGCAGATAAGCCATCTAATGTAGGCATCATAACATCCATTACAATAAGGTCAAACGTGCAAGAATTACAAAGTTCAACAGCTTCTAATCCATTGGATGCCTCTTCTATGCTATGTCCACTATGGAGTGCATAGCGTTTTAATACGGTACGGATACCGACTTCATCGTCACATATAAGTAGTTTTGCCAAAATAAATACCTTCTTTCCACAGTGTTTCGTAATTCTACCTTATTTATTCTACTATAGAATAAATAGAATTGCTATTATTTTTATATAATAAAATTTTATAAAAGATAGGGAATATCATTGACACATAACAAGGAATAGTAGATAATAATTGAAGAATCTATAGGAATATTACTAATTGGAGATAGGTTATGTCAAAAGAATTACTGTTTGATTTTGATGAAATCGAAGATGTATTATTAGATGGAGAAATCGGTGTTTGGAGAATTGAAATAGAACCAGGTCAGCAGCCACGTATGTATGGGGATGCTGCACTAGCACGTCTATTTGAAATTGAAGGAAAGCAGCTGACACCTCAAGAAGTGTATGAAACATGGGATAGAGGGATAGATGATGGATATCGGGTTTATGTGGAGCGTGCTACAAATGAAATTCTTGAAAATAAATGCATGGAAGTTGTTTATCCATGGATTAGAAGTGATGGCATAAAAACTATCGTACGGTGTAGGGGATATTTAGGAGAGCAAAAAGGTAATATTGTGTGCTTGAAAGGCATTCATCAAGATATTACCCATACCGAGCAAGCAAGAATTCAACAATTAGAATTAGCCGCATTGCCTAAAATACTAGAAGCTGATTATTATTTAATTTACTCTATTGATATAAGGTCGAAGACAATTGTGTTGGAACAATCAACAGAATCTGTTGTTGCAGGAATTGTGATTGGAACACCAGTTGATTATGAAATATGGTATAAAACGTATATAGAAAAACATGTAGTGGAATCATACAAAGAAGAAATTTATCGTTTTTTTGATGTAGAAGTGGTTAAGAAGGCAGCAGCTGAACATAAAGTACATGATATTATTTATTTAAAAAAAGTCAGAGATAAGGAACGTTATGTAGAGGCAAAAATTTTTCCAGTTGAATATGTAGATGGTGTGTTAACACGTTGTATTGCAGTTGGAAAGGATGTCCATGATGCGATTATTAGAGATCGAGAAAATCAGGCATTACTCCACGAAGCACTAGAACGAGAAAAACGTACGCAAAAGACATTGTCAACCGTTATTTATGATCGTATGACAGGACTGTATGGAAAAGAATATTTCTATGAAAAGGGTTATCAACTGTTAGAACATAATCAAAAGAGCCAATTTGTTTTTATGTTGATTGACATAGAGGATTTCAAAGCTTTTAACTCGATTGCTGGAGTTGAAGAAGGAAATCGGTTAATCCAATACATGGCAAAATCTTTGGAGGTTCTTTTAGAAAAAGAAACATTAAGTGTTTATGGAAGAAATACAGCAGATCAATTTCTTGTAATCATTCAAAATGAAGAGCGTCAGATAAGCTATCTGCAAGACGGTATGAAGAAAGCAATTGAGAAATATAAGCACACCTTACCAATAAAAATAGTGTTTGGTGAGTATGTTATTACAGACGCAGAAGAAGAACTTCATTTGATACAAGATAAGGCTACTTTGGCCGTAAAGACATGTAAAGGCATCTTTGGCAAATATATTGGCAGATATACAACAGAGATGGAAGAGCGTTTGATGCAGAAACGTTTATTATCAAAAGACATGGAAAAAGCAATTGAAAAAGAAGAGTTTGTTATTTATTATCAGCCAAAGTTCAATGCAAAATCGTTAAAAATATGTGGTGCAGAAGCATTGGTTCGTTGGAATCATAGAAGCAAACAATTGTTGAGTCCAGGGATATTTATTCCATTATTTGAAGAGAATGGATTTATTCGTCATTTGGATTTTTATGTTTGGAATAAAGCATGTCAATTTATATATGAAAATTCAATTTCAATTCCTATTTCTGTAAATGTATCTAGAGCGAATATGTATAGTGCAAAATTACAGAATAAATTATTGTATTTATTAGAACGATACAAAGTTGATTCAAGTATGTTGTACTTAGAGTTTACAGAAAGTGCATATTATAATGATATGCAAAATATGCAAAATATTTTACTCCAACTACAAGAAAAGGGATTTGTGATATCGATGGATGATTTTGGGACGGGATATTCATCTCTAGGATTATTAAAAGATGTCTCTGTTAATGAGTTGAAAATAGATGCTTCTTTCATTGATTTTACACAAGGAGATGATCGGTCTCTTGCTATTTTGGAAAGTATTGTGATGATGAGTAAGCGTTTGAATCTTCATGTTACAGTAGAGGGCGTTGAAACAAAAGAGCAATTAGAATTAGTACAAGAACTTCAATGTGATACGGTACAAGGGTATCATTTAGCAATGCCTATGTGTGAAGAAGATTTTTTAAAGTTTCTTAAAAAAGTAGGAACCCATACCACTACTCTGTAGTGGTATGGGTTTTTACAGTAATGCCATTGACTTCTACCGTTCCATCAATGGCAATTACTAAATATTGTCGTCCATCGATTTCTTTGGTTTCAATTAAATCAGTTCGCTCAGGGTTTACTTTGATAATTACATCTGGTGTCTTTACTTCGAAAACTCGTGTATTTGCAATATTAGTAGCAACAATAGAGGAACGTTCCCCCGCAGTGTCATCAAATGTTGAATCGAATTGCTCCATTAACTCATCTTCCACACCACTATCTTCTAACAGTTTTCTTACATGGTATTTATCTAGTGCAAGAGGTTCTCCTTGCTCTTGATGCTCTTCCACAAGTGTATTAAGGTTTTCGTGTATAGTTTTAACAACATCATAGTCACAATTTTCTCCAAGTGTTTCTTCGACTAGTAGTTGAAAGGATTCTTTTTGATTCGTAGCGGTTAAGGGAAGCGGGCATCCAAGAAGTTGTTCTACAAGGCTGTCATGAAGATCATCTGCATTTTTGCTATAGTAGAGCGCATTGTGAATATCAGTTGTTCGATCTCGGAAGGACGGGAATAAAAATCCAAGATGAGGGGCACCAACAACCCAATCACGAATACGATTTTGAAAGGCTTGTTCCATTTCATTATAGCTAAGTCCTGGTTTAGATAAATCTACTGGGCAAACACTACAAAGTATATAGCGATAAACTTCGTCGGATGCATCATCCATAGATAAGCCATCGCTAGCTTTTCCTGGGATGTCATAGGCGTCATAGATGAGAAGGATTAAATAATTTCCAACATATTCATATTGCTGAATTAAGCGGTCATAAAAAGAGTCAAGAAGAGTCTCGTCATTTAATTCACTATTACGAAGGCGAAGAAGAAACTCTTGAGTGCCGCCATCGGCTTCAGTATCTAAGGGAAAATCAAGTGGAATTAAGTTCTTTCCTAATGTTCCAGATAGGGATTTTCGTAAAATTTCAAAATATTTAAACATTTCCTCTTCTGGCAATGAGAGGAATGCTTCTTTGAATGTACTTTTTTTCTGCTTCTCTCCATCGACATAACATCCGCAGATTCGACTAATGGAACAATTAGAAGGAGTGAATCGTTTTTTTATTTCAGAAATTTCTTTTTTTATCATAAAATATTCTCCATTTATA
Source organism: uncultured Lachnospiraceae bacterium (assembly GCA_964370595.1). GTDB lineage: Bacteria > Bacillota > Clostridia > Lachnospirales > Lachnospiraceae > Brotaphodocola. Next base: position 9,214 of record CAYJKD010000011.1, on the reverse strand, counting down.
TTAAGATATAATTTTGCACCTCATCAAAAATGAAACAAGTTAATTAATTGATGGGGATTGAATGAACTGTACCATATTTTTTCAGTTTGCGCAAGGTGGAAACAGAGGAGAGACCGAACTAGACGAAAAGTCGCTACTATGGTATAATTGTGATAATATTGCAAAAAGCATAAGGAGATTATTATATGAAAGATGGAACGAAAGTGAAAGGACAGATCAAGTCGTATCTTGCTTGGCCATTGTTGCTTTCAATAATAGTAATTGCCGGAAACATTGCTATTGTTTTTAGTAATCCAGTATCAGCAGTAATCTTGCTTCCATTTTCAATGAGTTATGTTTTAATAGCAGGTGGATTGTATTATTATCGAAAACGGTTGCTTACGAAAGGTTTAATTGAGTTTGCAATCGAATATGCACAAATACAAAAAAAACTGCTGGACAATGTAGAAATTCCATATGCATTGGTAGACGAAAGTGGTCAAGTGATTTGGAACAATAAGGAATTGTCTAAGCTTTTGGGAAAAAATAAAATAGTAAAAGGTAGTCTGACTGGATGGTTTCCAGAGATAAAGAAAGAAGTATTGCCTTTCAATGGAGAAAAATCACAGATTGAGTGACTACAGCTCAAAATGAAAGAATTTTTGGAATATACTTTGAGGATGAAACAGATATTATAAAATATCGTCAGCAGATTACAGATGAAAAATTGGTTATGGGTTTGATTTATCTTGATAATTACGATGAAGCACTTGAGAGCTTAGAAGAAGTAAGGCGTTCTTTGCTTGTAGCCTTAATTGATCGTAAAATTAATAAGTTTATTAACGGATTTGATGGAATACTTAGAAGAACCGATCGAGATAAATACTTTTTTGCTATTCAACAAAAAAATGCAGAGTTAATGAAGGAAGAGCGTTTTACTATCCTAGAAGAGGTAAAAGAAGTTAATATCGGAAATGAAATGGCAGTAACCCTGAGTATTGGAATGGGGATGAATGGGGAAAGTTATAGTAAAAATTTTGATTTAGCTAGAATTGGAATAGATATGGCACTCGGAAGAGGTGGTGACCAGGCAGTAGTAAAGGAACCAGAACGGATTCTTTACTATGGTGGTAAAGCACAACAGCAAGAAAAAACCACACGCGTTAAAGCGAGAGTAAAAGCGCATGCACTTCGTGAACTGATGGAGACAAAAGATCGTATCCTTATTATGGGCCATAAAATGGCAGATGTTGATAGTTTTGGGGCTGCAGTTGGAATTTACCGAGTTGCAACAGCGCTAAACAAAAAAGCACATGTGGTTATTCACGATATTACTACATCAGTTAAGCCGATGATTCAAAGATTTATTGATAATTCAGAGTACCCAGATGATATGTTTTTAAAGGGAAGTGAAGCAGCAGAATTGGTTGATGCCAATACGATGTTAGTTGTTGTAGATGTGAATCGACCAAGCATTACAGAGGCCCCTGAATTACTTGCTATGATTAAAACAGTTGTTGTACTAGACCATCATAGACAGAGTAGTGAAATTATTCAACATGCAGTACTTTCCTATGTAGAACCATATGCTTCATCTACTTGTGAGCTAGTTGCAGAGATTCTACAGTACGTAGAAGATGGAATAAAGATTAAAGTTGTTGAAGCAGATGCACTTTATTCAGGTATTGTAATTGATACAAACAACTTCACAAATCAAACGGGAGTTCGTACATTTGAGGCAGCGGCGTACTTGAGAAGATGTGGGGCAGATGTTACACGGGTTAGAAAGATGTTCCGTGAAAATATGAGTAATCATAAGGCGAAAGCTTCTGCAGTGGCAGCAGCCGAAATTTACAGAGATGCATTTGCAATATCGGTTTGTCCAGCTCATGGTTTGGAAAGTCCTACGATAACAGGAGCACAGGCAGCGAATGAATTATTGGAAATTGTAGGAATGAAAGCTTCTGTTGTACTGACGAAATATAATAATATGATTTATGTCAGTGCACGTTCCATAGATGAGATTAATGTTCAGGTAATGATGGAACTATTAGGGGGCGGCGGTCATAGGACGATTGCAGGAGCTCAACTAAAGGATATGGAAATATCAGAAGCGATAGAAAAAATTAAAGAAGTAATTGAAGAAATGATAGAAAAAGGAGATGTTTCATAATGGATGTTATCTTATTAGAAGACGTAAAAACACTAGGAAAAAAAGGTCAAATTGTTAAAATTAATGATGGGTATGCAAGGAACTTTGTATTACCTAAGAAGCTTGGAATTGAAGCAACAACAAAAAACTTAAATGATTTAAAATTACAAAAGGCGAATTTGGATCGAATTGCAGAAGAAGAATTACAAGCGGCGAAAAGATTTGCCACACAGCTAGAAGCGCTAAGCATCAGTTTGAAAATGAAAGCTGGAGAAGGCGGAAAAGCATTTGGATCGATATCAAGTAAGGAAATTGCAACAGGAGCGAAAGAACAGCTTAATATCGAGATTGACAAGAAAAAAATGATGTTGCCAGAACCATTAAAAACATTTGGAACACATGAAGTGTCAATTAAATTACACAAATCAGTTATTGGAGTTTTAAAAGTTAAAATTGTAGAAGCATAGGTAATAGGAGAAAAACATGGATGATGCGTTATTAAAGCGTGTTCTTCCTCACAGTATTGAAGCAGAACGTTCTGTGATTGGAGCGATGCTATGGGATAAGGAGGCAATTGTTAGTGCCTCTGAAATCATTATTGCTACAGATTTCTATCAAAAACAATATGGAATTATGTTTGATGGAATGGTAGAGCTTTACAATGAGGGAAAACCAGTAGACTTGGTTACTCTCCAAGCACGATTAAAAGAAAAAGATATACCGCCAGAAGTGATTAGTATTGATGCATTTAAAGAAATTATGTCAGTAGGAGCAATTGCTGCAAATATAAAATCCTATGCGAATATCGTTCGAGAAAAATCAGTTCTTCGTAAATTGATTCGAGTAAATGAAGAAATCGCAAATACTTGTTATTTAGGGAAAGAACCCTTGGAGCATATCTTGGCAAGTACTGAAAAAGAAGTATTTAATTTACTTCAAAGTAAAACATCTGGAGAATTTGTTCCAATTCGGCAAGTGGCATTAAATGTGCTAGAAAAGATTGAAATGGCTTCAAAATCACAAGGAACGGTTACTGGAATTCCTACAGGATTTCTTGATTTAGATTATAAGACATCTGGAATGCAACCCTCAGACTTTGTGCTAATTGCTGCGAGACCATCTATGGGAAAAACAGCATTTGTGTTGAATCTTGTAGATCATGTTGCTGTTAAAAAAAGACAGCCTTGTATGGTGTTTAGCTTGGAGATGTCAAAAGAACAATTAGTTAATCGTATGCTAGCGATGGAGTCCAATGTGGATTCACAAAAGCTTAGAACGGGAAATCTTTCAGATTCTGACTGGGATGCGATTGTAGAAGGAATTGGAACGATTGGAAATTCTACGTTAGTTATTGATGATACTCCAGGAATATCAATCACAGAATTACGCTCTAAGTGTAGGAAAATGAAATTAGAACAAGGTTTGAATATGATTATCATTGACTATTTGCAACTGATGAGCGGAAGTGGAAAAGGTGGAGAGAATAGACAGCAAGAAATTTCAGAAATATCACGTTCACTAAAAGCATTGGCTAGAGAGATGAATGCACCAGTGTTAGCACTTTCTCAGCTTAGTAGAGCCTGTGAAACAAGGCAAGATCATAGGCCTATGCTTTCGGATTTGCGTGAATCAGGAGCGATTGAGCAAGATGCGGATGTGGTAATGTTTCTATATCGTGATGACTATTATAATAAAGATACAGACCGTCCTAATATTGCAGAAGTTATTATTGCAAAGCAAAGAAATGGTCCTATAGGAACTGTGGATTTGTTATGGCAACCGGAATTTACTAAGTTTGTAAATCTTGAGAGGTAGAAATGCCTCTCTTTTTTTATCAACAAAAAAGAGTGTGATAAAGAGAAATGGAGAACCATTTTACTCAATACACACTCTTTTTAAAATTACAGTTTAATTAGCCTTCGATTGCGCCAGTTGGACAGACACCTGCACAAGCACCACAGTCGATACATGTATCAGCGTCGATTACATATAGGCTATCTCCAGCAGAAATAGCACTAACTGGACATTCGCCTTCGCAAGAACCACAGCTTACACAAGCATCAGTAATTGAATATGCCATATCACATTCCTCCTTAATTGATTTTGACTTTAATTTTAAAACATTTTCTTTGAAATAGCAAGTCCAAAATCAAATACATAGTTATTTTGACAGTTTTTTTCTACATTCTCTCATTCCATTTAACACAATATCTCGTCCGCGAATTGCTTCATCTTTAGAAGGAGGAAGTACATTTGTAAGTGGATAGTCAAGACCTAATTGTTGATACTTCATCTCACCCATGTTGTGATAAGGAAGAACATCAAGGACCTTTATATTTCTTAAGGTCCCAAGAAAGAGACCTAAATCATAAAGTGCAACATCGTCATCTGTGAATCCAGGTACAAAAACATGACGAATCCAAACAGGAATTGCTTTTTCATCTAAGTACTTTGCAAATGATAAAACAGGACTTAGAGACGCACCACAGAGTGCTTGATGCTTAATAGGATCAATATGTTTGATATCTAATAATACTAGGTCAGTAACAGCCATAAGTCGATCAAATGTATCGAGAAGGACAGGGTTCGAACTTTGGAATGTAATACCAGAGGTATCTAGGCAAGTGTGTATCCCTTCTTGTGTCGCTAATGAAAAAAGTTCAATGAGAAACTCTATTTGTAACAAAGGTTCTCCGCCAGTGACAGTTATACCACCATTAGAATAAAAAGAACGATTCTTCATAAAAAGTTTAATGATTTGCTCTGGGGTCATTTCAGTGCCACCAGAAAGGTTCCAAGTATCAGGATTATGACAATAAAGACAGCGCAGTGGACAGCCTTGTAAAAACACAACAAGACGGACACCGGGTCCGTCTACTGTGCCAAAGCTTTCTACGGAATGGATACGTCCAACCATAAAAACCTCACTTTCTTAAATCGTATCGTGGAACGTACGAGAAATAACTTCGTTTTGTTGCTCTTTTGTTAATTTATTAAAGTTTACTGCATAACCAGAAACACGAACAGTAAGCTGAGGGTATTTTTCAGGATGTGCTTGAGCATCTAATAATGTTTCTTTCGTAAATACATTAACATTTAAATGGTGTCCGCCTTTTTCAACATATCCATCTAATAAAGAAACTAAGTTATCGATTTGATCATTACTAATTTGTGACATATAAGGTTCCTCCTTTATTTTTTGTATAGTATGGTGTAATGGTCAAAAGATATTTTGGATGTGGGTCCATATGACCTTTTGACCTTGATATTATATATTTTACTCTTCGTACCCATTCATTAGATTAGGAATATTACAAGCACTATCTACTGGACAATCCAGTTCGATGCTAAGATCTCCTACAAATAATTGATCTTCTTTCCCTAAAGCCCCTGGGATAATA
>CAYJKD010000011.1:0-3672 GCA_964370595.1 uncultured Lachnospiraceae bacterium | reverse complement strand
CTACAGATGCTAAAGAAGCTACAGCTCCATGAGTATCACGTTTATGCATTGGGTTAGCACCTGGTGCGAATGCTTCTCCAGCTTTTCTACCGTCAGGTGTAGAGCCAGTTGCTTTTCCATAAACTACATTTGAAGTTATTGTTAAGATAGAAGTTGTTGGAATTCCGTTACGATAGCAGTGATTACGTTTGATATAATTCATAAATGTGTGAACGATATCTACAGCAATTTGATCGACACGATCATCATCATTACCATATTTTGGGAAATCACCTTCTATTTCATAATCAGTTGCAATTCCATTCTCATCGCGGATTACTTTTACTTTTGCATATTTCATTGCAGAAAGTGAATCGGCAACAACGGATAAACCAGCAATTCCTGTAGCAAACCAACGAGTTACTTTTTTATCATGAAGCGCCATTTGGATTTTTTCGTAGCAATATTTATCGTGCATATAGTGAATAATATTTAAGCTGTTGACATATACTTCTGCTAACCATTTCATCATATCATGAAATGCGCTTAATACTTCATCATAATCTAAATATTCAGATGTAATTGGACGGAATTTAGGTCCAATTTGTTTTTTATTAATTTCATCAACACCACCATTGATTGCATATAGAAGACACTTAGCAAGGTTTGCACGTGCTCCAAAGAATTGCATTTCTTTTCCAACTTTCATTGAAGATACGCAACAAGCAATTGCATAATCATCTCCATGAGAAATACGCATTAGGTCATCGTTTTCGTATTGAATTGATGAAGTTTCAATAGAAGTTTTAGCACAGAAGCGTTTAAAATTGGTTGGTAGCTTTGTTGACCAAAGAACTGTTAAGTTTGGTTCAGGAGAAGTTCCTAAATTTTTAAGTGTATGTAAATAACGGAATGATGATTTTGTTGCCATATGGCGACCATCAATACCAACACCAGCAATTGATTCTGTAACCCAAGTTGGGTCTCCTGAAAATAGTGCGTTATACTCTGGAGAGCGAGCAAATTTTACAAGACGTAATTTCATAACAAAGTGGTCGATAAACTCTTGGATTTGTTGCTCAGTGTAGCGACCTTCTGCTAAATCACGCTCTGCATAGATATCAATAAAGGTAGAAGTACGACCAAGAGACATTGCAGCACCATTTTGCTCTTTTACGGCAGCTAGGTAAGCAATGTAAGTCCATTGGATTGCTTCTTTTACATCAGTTGCAGGTTTTGAAATATCAAAACCATAGATGTTACCTAGTTTAATTAATTCTTTTAAAGCACGGATTTGCTCTGATAATTCTTCTCTATCACGGATGATTTCAGAGTACATAGTACTTCTTGTCGTAACTTTTTGTTCTTCTTTATCTTTAATTAATCGATCAACTCCATAAAGTGCAACACGACGATAATCGCCGATGATACGGCCACGTCCATAAGCGTCAGGTAATCCTGTAATGATATGGCTAGAGCGACAAGCACGCATCTCTGGTGTATAAGCATCGAATACACCTGCGTTATGAGTTTTTCTATGAACTGAGAAAAATTCTGAAACTTCAGGGTCTACCGTATAACCATTATCAGAACAAGCTTTTTCAGCAGTACGGATACCACCATATGGTTGGAATGAACGCTTAAAAGGCTTATCAGTTTGGAAACCTACAATGGTTTCTAGTTCTTTGTTTAAATAACCAGCTGCATGTGAAGTAAGAGAAGATACCACTTTTGTATCCATATCTAAAACACCGCCAGCAGCAGCTTCTTGCTTGTTTAATTCCATAACTTGATCCCAAAGCGCTAAAGTTGCCTCTGTAGGTTCTGTAAGGAATGAATCATCACCTTCATAAGGTGTGTAGTTGGTTTGGATAAAATCACGAACATTAATTTCTCGTTGCCATGATCCAGATTGAAATGATCTCCATTCAGTAGTCATTATTATTATACCTCCTAAGTACTGAAAACAATTTACTTGTAACATTGTATACATTATACATTGTATACAATACACAAGTCAATATGTAATTTTGAAAATTATATGTTGTTCTATAAAAAGAACACAATCATAAAAAAATAAAATATATAGTTACTGTTCACACGGTGTATTCATAAATGGGCAAAGCTACCTGATTTTGATAAAAAACAGAGCTTGGTTGCCCATTTATTCATGTAGGGCGTTCGCCCTATATGGAAAAGATAGTAAATACAGCTTAGTAAGCAAGCTTACACGCTTACTTTACTATCTTTTCCATGCACCGTGAACTGTAACAATATATACTTGGATGTAAGTATTGTTATTAACAAGTAGTTGCAAAGAAATTAAAAAAGTATTATAGTAACCTTATTATATATAAAGGAGGAAATTATCATGCAAATTAGTAAAGATATGATTATCGGAGAATTACTTCAAAATAGCGATTTAGTAGCTCCAATCTTAATGCGTGCAGGGATGCATTGCCTTGGCTGTCCATCTGCTCAAGGAGAGTCTCTTGAGGAAGCATGTATGGTACATGGGATTGATTGCGATACATTAGTTGGTCAATTGAATGAAGTGTTAGCAAACGTATAAATCAATAAGCATTAATAAAAGATGAAGTAAAAGAGCCTACTCACAGATGTATTAGTCAGTGAGTAGGCTCTTTTGATGCTCTTGTTTGGTCGTTTAAACAATATGTGATAATTTGTTTAATGCACTGTCACAAAGAATTATATCATAATGTTCTCTGTAGTGAGCTTCTGCAGCAATATCTTCTTTTACCTTATCACCATACTCTGCAAGGATATTACAAACACGACTGAATAATAGTGGATCGATATCTTGATTACTTAATACTAAATAATAACTAGAAGTATTTGGTTTCTTATATAGTGAATTGTTGCCAGAAAAGATCTGTCCAGTGATTCTTGCTGCATCTGTAAGAGTATCTAAATCTTGAAATTTAAAGATGCGTGTCAATAAAGTTGGTATTTCCTTATCAGCAGGTAATTCTGGTACATCTGTAGAAGTATTTACTGGGGCGTCTTGTTCAAAAATATCCTTATTGAGTAACTCGGCTAAACCGCCAGCACCTTCTAATAAATCAAGAGAAAGCGTATTGGCAAAAGAATTATCTTCCTCTTCATCAGATGGGGCAAATTTAGAAAAGCGAGTATCTAGCTCTTCGGGATCCTCTATCTTTGTAATAACAAGCATAATACTCTCATTGGAAAGAGGGATTGCCTCAACCATGAGTGGTGAATCTTCTGCTTCAAAACCGACTTCATTGGAGGCCTTTTGAATCATTTCACGAAATAGATTACGAGCCTTTTCACTACCGTACGCAAGTTCTCTTAGGTCCATGTTGCGAGCATTCAAGTCTAAACTAGTTAGAGTACAACGGATTTGGTTTTCGCTAATTCGTTCGATTTTCATAAGATCACTCCTTTCTTGGTATTGGGAATATAGGATTTACATCCTAATAGATTCTTCCCTAATTCTATTATAGTATATCATATATTAAAAAGGCAATTCATATATGAAAAATTAATTTTAATTTAATACGTTTGGGTTATTGTTCACACAATCGCCGATTTTAGCCTTGATCTAGGTTGATTTACCCACTAGATATAATTTTTTGCGAAATTATGAATCAAATCAGAAGTTATATCAGGAACAGAGGAATCGTGGACTGGGACAAATTTCAATGAATC
>CAYJKD010000010.1:22117-26221 GCA_964370595.1 uncultured Lachnospiraceae bacterium | reverse complement strand
AAGCCGTTACTGTTATTCAAGAACTTTCAATGCAACTATCTAATGGCATCATTGGGGATACGTTTTCAATTACTCAATCTGCTCTGACTATACTATTTAGCATTATTTCTTCCATTCGAACTTGGCTTAGTATGACCACAATCAATATGATATTACAATTAAGTATTGGCATTTATACTGTTCGGTCCTATGGCAATTACCAAAGATTATTTATATTGTTGAAGTTAGGTGTTATTATGCTTTTATTTTTAATGGCATCTCAGTTATTTTGGTTAATAAAGGGAATCCCTATCCTAGCGTTCACTCTTTTCATACACTATTTACTCCCTCTGCTCTACACCATTGGAGCTTATAATTCTTGGAAAAATAAAGAATAAAATAATTAGATATGCAAAAAGCACTCAGTAACTATCAAACAGGACAATTCCTTGATAGTTTCTGAGTGCTTTATTATAAAGTAAATGGCTTGACTTATAGTGCTTTTAATCGATTCATTGCTGTAATCACATTTTCTCTTGACCCAAAAGCAGTCAACCGAAAATAACCTTCACCTTGAAGTCCGAATCCCACACCTGGTGTTCCCACAATGTTTGCTTTCTCTAATAAGTAATCGAAAAATTCCCAAGAGTTCATGCCATGTGGGCATTTCAACCAAATATATGGCGAATTATCTCCGCCTACAAACCAGATTTTCAACTCCTTTAGTGTTTCTGCTATTAATCTAGCATTCTCCATATAATATTTAACATTTTCTCCTGTTTGAGCATAACCTTCTTCTGTAAATACGGCTTCTGCTCCACGTTGAATAATATAGGGAACTCCATTAAATTTTGTAGTTTGTCTTCGAAGCCATAATTTATTCAAGCTCGTGTCGTTGCGAACAAGGGTATGAGGAACGATTGTATAGCCACATCGAACACCAGTAAACCCTGCAGTTTTTGAAAGTGAACAAAACTCAATTGCACATTTGTTTGCACCTTCAATTTCATAGATACTTGTTGGCAGAGTAGAATCTTTTACAAAAGCTTCATAAGCACTATCAAATAAAATTATTGCATCATTAATATTTGCATAATCCACCCACTTTTTTAGTTGCTCTTTATTATATACAGAACCTGTTGGATTATTTGGAGAGCACAAATAAATAATATCACATGGTATCGATGAATCTGGCATTGGTAGAAATCCATTTTCTTCATTACCAGCAATGAATACAATATTTCGATCTGCCATAATATTGGTATCCACATATACTGGATACACTGGATCTGGAATTAACACAGTATTATCTTTATCAAAGATATCAAGAATATTTCCTAAATCACTTTTTGCACCATCACTAATGAATACTTCACTATTAGAAAATACAATGTTTTTCTTCTGGTAATGATTACAAACCGCATCCCTTAAAAATTGGTATCCTTGCTCTTCTCCATATCCACGAAATGTTTCTGCTGCTCCCATTTCATTTACTGCTTTTTTCATGGACTCCACTACAATCGGTGCAAGTGGTAAAGTAACATCTCCAATTCCCAATCGAATAATTTTCTTATCTGGATTTTCTTTCGTATATTCATTTACCTTTTTAGCAATCAAAGAAAATAAATAGCTATCTTTTAAATTACTATAATTCTTATTTAAGTTCATTCTATCCCTCCAAAATACTTATTGTTCTAAGATACCTTCAAATACCTTTTTACATGGCCCTGTCATAAATACGGTTTCATCCGTATAACGAATAACCAAATCTCCACCTAAGAGTTTCACTGTTATATCCTCATTTTTTTTACAATTTCCTGTTAATACAGCTGCCACCACACTGGCACAAGCTCCAGTTCCACACGCTAGTGTTTCTCCACTTCCACGCTCCCAAACACGCATTTCCAATGTGTTTTTATCAATTATCTTAACAAATTCTGTGTTGATTCGCTCTGGAAATAATGGATGATTTTCAAATTGAGGACCAACCTTTTCTAGTGGTAAAGTAACTACGTCATCGCTAAAAATAATACAATGAGGATTTCCCATTGAAACACAAGTAACGTTATAATCTTTTCCCTCAATTACCATTTTTTCATTTACGACCAATTGCTTTTCTGTGGAAACAGGAATTAATCTAGGATCTAAAATTGCATCTCCCATATCAACTTGTACTTGAACTACTTCATCATTTTCTATTGTAAGAAATAATTCTTTTACTCCACTTAAAGTCTCAATGGTAATTGGGTTTTTTGTTACAATTCCATTATCATGCAAATATTTTGCTACGCAGCGAATGGCATTTCCACACATTTTCCCTTCGCTACCGTCAATATTAAACATACGCATTTTTCCATCTGCTATATTGGATGGCATAATCAGTACAATTCCATCGCCTCCAATTCCAAAATTTCGATGTGATATTTGAACTGCTAATTCACTAGGGTTTGTTATCTCTGTTTCAAAACAGTTAAAATAGATATAGTCATTTCCACAACCTTCCATTTTCGTAAATTTAAGTTCCATCATCTCTTCTCCCATTCAAATACTAATTCGAGTATCCCATCAAATATGTATCTACTTCTTTTGCACATTTGATTCCGTCTGCAACAGCCCAAACCACAAGGGATTGGCCTCGTTTCATATCTCCACAAGCAAATACATGTTCTAAATTTGTTTGATAGCTATTTTCTGATTTTTTTGGTAATTCGATTCCTGAGCACATATAATCCTCTGCTCCTACAAATCCAGCTGCAATTAATAGAAGGTCTGCATCATGTTTTATTTCTGTTCCTGGAATTTCATTCAACTTACCATCTTTAAATTCTACCGTTACAAGCAATACTCCTGTTAACTTTCCTTCTGTTTGATAAATCTCTTTAACTGTCGTCTGATAAACCCTTGGATCTTGACCAAATACTTCAATTGCTTCTTGTTGACCATAATCTGTAATCGAAACTTTAGGCCATTCTGGCCATGGATTCGTGATTGCTCTAACATCAGGTGCTTTCGGCATCATCTCTACTTGTATTACAGATTTTGCACCATGACGAACAGCAGTTCCTACACAGTCATTTCCAGTATCTCCCCCACCTAAAACGATTACCTTTTTATCCTTTGCACTAATGTAAGTACCCTTTTTCATGCCTGTTTCAATTAAACTTTTTATAGAACTTGTAAGAAAATCAACAGCAAAGTGTACACCCTCAGCCTCTCGATTATCAATTACCAAATCTCTTGCTTGCTTCGCCCCACAGCAAAGAACAACTGCATCATACTCCTTCTCTAACTCTTCCATGAAAAGAGTTTTTCCCAAATCCTTATTTGCAATAAACTCAATCCCCTCTTCACACATTAGATCAATTCTTCTCTTTACAATAGATTTATCTAGTTTCATATTTGGGATTCCATACATTAAAAGTCCGCCAAAACGATCATCCCGTTCAAAAACGGTTATATGATGTCCTCGTTTATTTAAACGCTCAGCAGTTGCTAAACCCGCTGGTCCTGAACCAATTATTGCAACTTTCTTATCACTACGAATTTTAGGAATCTTAGGCTTCATATCCCCATTTTTGAATCCCTCTTCAATCAGGAATAGTTCATTATCTCGAATCGTTACCGAATCTCCATTCATTCCATTGATACATGCTTTTTCGCAAAGTGCTGGGCATACCCGTCCAGTAAATTCTGGAAAACAGCTGGTTTTTAATAATCTAGACAATCCATGTGAATAATTGCCATTAAATATTTCATCATTCCACTCTGGAATTAGGTTATTTAATGGACATCCTGTCACCATACCTGAAAGCTCTAGAGCTGAACCACAAAAAGGTACACCGCAGTTCATACACCTTGCCCCTTGTTTTTTTCTCTCTTCTTCACAATTGACCTGATAGAATTCATTGAAGTTTCGGATTCTCTCCTTTACTGGAATCTTATCATTTGCTTTTCTATCATAATCTAAAAATCCACTTGGTTTTCCCATTTCTATCTCTCCTTAGCCCTTAAGTGATTTTGCAAATGCTTCCATAACTGCCTTGTCATGGTTCATTCCTTTTTCTTCAAATTCACAGATCATCTTCAACATTTTTTGATAGTCATTCGGCACAATCTTCTTAAATC
>CAYJKD010000010.1:19392-22107 GCA_964370595.1 uncultured Lachnospiraceae bacterium | reverse complement strand
ACTCTTCAAAATTATTTAAAACTCTCTCAGCTAGTTTTGATTCTGTTTCTTGCAAATGTTCTTGAATCAATCCCTTAAGTTCTTCTATATCGTATTTATTAGTAACTTCACACATAGAAACGAATTCTTTGTTTAATTTCAAGTATAAATCATGCTTCATATCTAATACATATGCAATTCCACCACTCATACCTGCAGCAAAGTTTTTACCAGTTTCTCCTAGAATTACGGCTTTTCCACCTGTCATATATTCCAATCCATGATCGCCACAACCTTCTACAACTGCAGTTGCCCCAGAATTTCGAACCATGAATCGCTCGCCTGCTATTCCATTAATAAAACTTTTTCCAGAGGTTGCTCCATAAAATGCAACATTACCTATAATAATATTTTCTTCTGCATTGAATTTACTGTTTTTAGGTGGATAAACGATAATTTTACCACCTGATAAACCTTTTCCTAGATAGTCATTTGCATCCCCTTCCAAACAAAGAGTAAGACCTTTTGGTATAAATGCTCCAAATGATTGACCTACACCTCCAAAGCAATCAACTGTATAGGTATCATCTTCTAATGAGCTGCCAAATCGCTTTGTAATCTCAGATCCAAGAATCGTACCAAGTGTTCGGTCAGTGCTGCAAACTTCAATTTTTTCTCTATGTTTCGCTCCATCTTTAATTGCATTATTAAAGCGCTTTAATAAAGTCGTTTCATCTAAGGTTTCATTTAACTTAAAATCGTAGACTTTATCTAGATTAAATGTCTTTTCTGGACAATCAGCATAAATATCAGAGATAACTTTACTCATATTTACAAGTTCTGCTCGCTTTGTTGCTTTGTTATCCCTAACTTTAATCAAGTCCGTTCTTCCAGTTAACTCTCCTAATGTTCGAATACCAAGCTTTGCCATGATTTCACGAATTTCTTCAGCAATATAAGTCATAAAATTGATAACATATTCTGGCTTTCCTCTAAATCGCCCTCTTAATGTTTCGTTTTGTGTCGCAATTCCAACTGGACAAGTATCTAAATTACATACTCTCATCATCATACATCCCATTGTCACAAGCGGTGCTGTCGAAAATCCAAATTCTTCTGCTCCAAGTATTGCCGCAATTGCAACATCACGACCACTCATAAGCTTTCCATCGGTTTCAATTACAACTCCTGCTCGTAGACCATTTTGAATCAATGTTTGATGGGCTTCTGCAAGACCCAATTCCCATGGAAGACCTGCGTCTAGTATAGAGCTAATCGGCGCTGCACCAGTCCCTCCATCATATCCTGAAATTAGTATTACAGACGCTCCTGCTTTTGCCACACCTGCTGCAATTGTTCCCAGCTTCTGAAACAAGTTTTACAGAAATTCTTGCTCCTCTATTTGCATTTTTCAAATCATAAATCAACTGAGCCAAATCTTCAATTGAATAAATATCATGGTGAGGTGGTGGTGATATTAGGCTTACTCCTGTTGTTGAGTGACGTGTTTTTGCAATCCAAGGATATACCTTTCCCCCTGGCAAATGTCCACCCTCTCCAGGTTTTGCACCCTGAGCCATTTTAATCTGAATTTCTTTTGCACTGAGTAGATATTCACTTGTAACGCCAAAACGTCCAGAAGCTACTTGTTTAATTGCACTATTTCTTTCTGTTCCAAGTCTTTCTGGATCTTCTCCACCTTCTCCAGAGTTAGATTTTGCACCTAATTGATTCATTGCGATTGCCATACATTCATGTGCTTCCTTCGAAATCGAACCATATGACATTGCTCCTGTTTTAAATCGCTTAACAATTTCACTTGCAGGTTCCACTTCATCAATAGAAATTTCATTTGTTTCTTCAAATTTAAAATCTAAAAGTCCACGCAATGTATGTGGTTTATGACAATCATCTACCATAGCTGAATATTCTTTAAATCGTTCATAGCTTCCATTTTGTGTTGCTTGTTGCAATGCGATAATAATTTGTGGATTATATAAATGATCTTCTTTGTCATCTCCACTACGAAGTTTTAAAAATCCTGTACTATCCAATGTTGTGTCTACACCTAATCCTAAAGGATCAAATGCTTGTGAATGTCTAAACTCGACCCCTTCTGCAATTTCATCAAGCCCAATTCCTCCAACTCGACTTACTGTATTCGTAAAGTACTTATGAATCACTTGCTTATTAATTCCTACAGCTTCAAAGATTTGTGCCGATTGATAAGATTGTAAAACTGAGATTCCCATCTTCGCTGAAATCTTTACAATTCCATGTAGAATTGCATGATTATAGTCTGAAATTGCTGTATATAGATCTTTATCTAATATTTTTTTCTCTACTAATTCTTCAATGCACTCATGTGCAAGATATGGGTTGATTGCTCTCGCTCCATAACCTAATAATGTTGCAAATTGGTGCACATCTCGCGGTTCTCCACTTTCTAAAACGATAGATACAGCTGTTCGTTTTTTTGTTTTCACAAGATATTGCTCAATTGCTGAAACAGCCAATAACGAAGGAATTGCAACATGATTTTCGTCAATTCCTCGATCGGATAATACAATAATATTAACTCCTTTTTTATATGCTTTATCACATTTTACAAAGAGTTGTTCTAATGCATGTTCTAGAGACGTGTTTTTATAATATAATAGGGATACTGTCTCAACTTTAAATCCATCCTTATCCAAAGCCTTAATTTTAATTAAGTCAGTTCCTGTTAAAATTGGA
>CAYJKD010000010.1:0-19382 GCA_964370595.1 uncultured Lachnospiraceae bacterium | reverse complement strand
CACTTCAAGTACTGTACAATTTTCTGCTCCATCTTCTAATAAATTTCCATCTGATCCAATATAAACCGTAGTATCTGTAACAATTTCTTCTCTTAAAGAGTCAATCGGTGGGTTTGTTACTTGCGCAAATAATTGTTTGAAATATCTAAATAATAACTGATGCTTGTCTGATAATACTGCCAGTGGAATATCCGTTCCCATTGCAGATGTTGCCTCTAATCCATTTTTTGCCATTGGAAGAATATTATTTTTAACATCTTCATAGGTATATCCAAAGACTTTATATAATTTATCACGAACTTCTTGTTCATGAATTTCTACTTTTTTATTAGGTATCTGCAAATCTTTCAATTGAACCAAGTTTCGATCCAGCCATTCTCCATAAGGCTTTTTACATGCATAAGAACTCTTACATTCATCATCTGCAATAATTCTTTTGTTTACTGTGTCAACTAATAACATTTTCCCTGGTTGTAAACGTGATTTCTTTACAATATTTTCTGGCTTGATATCGAGTACTCCCACTTCCGAAGATAAGATTAATGTATTATCTTTTGTAATGTAGTATCTTGATGGACGAAGTCCATTTCGATCAAGTACAGCTCCCATAATATCTCCATCTGAAAAAAGTATTGCTGCTGGACCATCCCAAGGTTCCATCATGGTAGCATAGTAATGATAAAAATCTTTTTTACTGCGATCCATGTATGGATCATTTTTCCATGGTTCAGGAATTGCCATCATCACAGCCAAAGGAAGTTCCACGCCATTCATATACAAAAATTCAAGTGTATTATCTAACATTGCAGAGTCAGATCCCGATCCATTGATTACTGGTAGTACTTTAGAGATATCTTCTCCCAATATCTTTGAATGCATCGTTTCTTCTCTAGCATTCATACGACCAGCATTTCCACGAATTGTATTAATCTCTCCGTTATGTAAAATCACTCGATTTGGATGTGCTCGCTCCCAGCTTGGATTTGTATTTGTTGAAAATCTAGAGTGAACCATTGCTATCGCACTGATATAAGACTTATCTTTTAAATCAAGATAAAATTCTCTTAGCTGATTTACTAAAAACATTCCTTTATAAACAATGGTTCTTGATGACAAACTAGCAATATATGTATCAGAAGAACTATGCTCAAACTCTCTCCTCACAATATATAATTTCCTATCAAAATCAATTCCTTGTTCCATATCCGTAGGGCGCTTTATAAAGCACTGCTCAATGCAAGGCATCTGATCAATCGCTTTTTTTCCCAATGTAGTAGGATCTGTGGGAACCATTCTCCATCCTAAGAATTCAAGCCCTTCTTTTATTACAATGATTTCAAACATTTTTTTTGCTTGTTTTCTTTTTAGTACATCAACTGGTAAGAAAAACATACCAACTCCATAATCTCTTTCTCCACCAAGCTCGAAACCTAATGAAAGTTTCTTAAAAAAGTTATGTGAAATTTGTAATAAAACACCTACACCATCTCCAACTTCTCCTAAAGAATCTTTTCCCGCTCGATGTTCTAATTTTTCCACCACCTCTAACGCATCTGATACTACTTGGTGTGATTTTTTCCCATCAATAGAAACTACTGCACCAATACCACAAGCATCATGTTCAAATCCAACATCGTACAATGTATCTTTTTTCATCAGAAATACCTCCTAAAAATAAAAAATAGGGTCATGATAGTAAAGGATGTTTCCATCCCAAATCAACATTCGCTTTGAATGCCTACTATCACGACCCCATTGTCGTTTAACTTTATTGGGTCGATTGTATCATAAAAATTTCCTAATTTCAATACTTTATACCCAAACTAGATATTCCTATATCTTATGTTTCATATTCCTAATATTACCTATCAAGAGCCTATTCAAGTTATATCCTTTTCTTTTTACCCTCTATATTCAAAAAATGTCCATAGCACAAGCTGTAATAATTCTACATACTTTGGCTATGGACACTCCGTATTATATGATATCTTATTCGTTTATCAATTTCTATCGTTCGTTCAATTCTAATCGCTTCCCTCAATTAGTAAATGACATTGCTGAAATTACTTAATTTACACTGTATAGTATCTCTGCATAAGTAGGAAGCTTCCAATGTGTCTTTGGTATACTTGTTTCCAATTCATCTACCATCACTCTTGCTTCTGTCATAAGTGCAAATACGCAATCTCTATAAAATCTACCAAGTTCTAGAGTTCCTTCCATTGATTTCGCAGTAATCAATGCTTTTTCTAATTCATCAATTTTAACAAAGATTTCTTTCGAAAGATAGGTGCATCGTTCCACTAATTGTTGCTCTAATTCTCCATTTATTCCTACGCTTTTTTTATTTGAAAGAATTTCTAATAATTCTTTTTGAAAACTTAAAGAAGACGCTAGTACTTCTTTTTTCACAAGATCGATAAATGTTAATGCTTCAATATGAATTACTTTTTCATAACCTTCCATTAAAATTTCATAGCGTGCATGAATCTCATTTTCTGTAAATACACCATGGGTTTCAAATAGCTTTATGTTCTTTGGCTTTATAAACTCTGGTATTGCATCCACAGTTGTTTTCAGATTGAGAAGACCTCGCTTTTCTGCCTCTTCTACCCACTCTTCTGAATAGTTATTTCCATTAAAAATAATTCGCTTATGTTCTTTAATTGTTTTCCTAACAAGTTTCGTTAATTCACCTTTAAAATCATCCGTGTTTTCTAATACATCTGCAAATTCTGATAATGTTTGTGCAACAATTGTATTAAGCACAATATTCGGACCAGAAATTGAAAAGGTAGATCCCAGCATACGAAATTCGAATTTATTACCAGTAAATGCAAATGGTGATGTTCTATTTCGATCTGTTGTATCTTTTGGAAAATGAGGTAATACAATTGCTCCAAGCTCCATTTCGCTTTTATCTACTTCTTTATATTTCTCTTCTTTTTCAAGAGAATCTAAAATTTGTGTCAACTCATCCCCTAAGAAAATAGAAACAATCGCTGGAGGTGCTTCATTTGCTCCCAATCGATGGTCATTTCCTGCATTTGCAACAGATATTCGAAGCAAATCTTGATTTTCATCTACTGCTTTAATTACTGCTGCAAGAAATAGTACAAATTGTGCATTATCGTAAGGAGTATCTCCTGGCTCTAATAAATTAAGTCCTGTATCTGTGGATAATGACCAGTTATTATGCTTTCCAGAACCATTCACTCCTGCAAATGGTTTTTCATGAAGTAAGCAAGCCAACCCATGGCGATCAGCTACACTTTTCATTAATTCCATTGTTAATTGATTATGGTCGGTTGCAATATTTGTTGTTGCAAAAATTGGTGCTAATTCATGTTGTCCAGGAGCTACTTCATTGTGCTTTGTTTTCGCTAACACACCTAATTTCCATAACTCTTCATCCAGTTCTTTCATAAAAGCAGAAACGCGAGGCTTAATGATTCCAAAATAATGGTCATCTAGCTCCTGGCCTTTCGGTGGCTTTGCGCCAAATAAAGTACGTCCACAATACATTAAATCAGGTCGTTTCAAATATGTATCTTTATCTATTAAAAAATATTCTTGTTCAGGACCAACTGTAGAATTCACTCGCTTAGCTGTTGTATTTCCAAACAATCTTAGTATTCTTAATGCCTGTACATTAACTGCATCCATAGAACGAAGAAGTGGTGTTTTTTTGTCAAGTGCTTCTCCCGAGTAAGAACAAAATGCAGTTGGAATACAAAGGATATCGTCCTTAATAAATGCATACGAGGTTGTATCCCAAACGGTATATCCCCTCGCTTCAAATGTACTTCTAATCCCTCCATTTGGAAAAGAAGATGCATCTGGTTCTCCTCTTACTAACTCTTTTCCTGAAAATTCCATAATAACCTTTCCATTTCCTACAGGAGAAATAAAGCTATCATGTTTTTCAGCTGTCACACCTGTCATCGGCTGAAACCAATGAGTAAAATGTGTCGCACCTTTGGTTAATGCCCAATCCTTCATTGCATTCGCTACTACGTTTGCAACATCTAATTCTAAATGTTTGCCAAGCTCCATCGTCTTCTTCAAAGCTTTATAAACATCCTTTGGCAATCTTTCTTTCATTACTTCATCATTAAATACCATTGATCCGAATAATTGTGGAACACCATACATAAAATTTTTCCTCCTAAATATATGAAAAATGATGTAATTGTTTTATACAATTACAAAAAAAGACGCCATGAACCATCTGGTTCACAACGCCTTTGTTGTCTATGTGCTGTAGCTTATCATAGTACTTTTTATTTGTCAATCGTAATTTTTCATTTTGTGAATTCTTCTTGTTCTACAATCCCATAGACATATTCTTAACTAATACATAATTTTCATACAAAGTTTTTTACAATTGACAAATCTATATTTGTAAGATAGAATAAAAAACAAAAAAGAACAATGACGTTCATCAGATTTTTTCAGTAACCCACTCAGTGCCAACTTGAGTTTTATTGCTGTCCTCTGATGGACGTTTTTTATTTAAGGAGTTAATCTATGATCAATACTGAAATTATTGAATTTATTGAAGAAAACGATGTGAAATTTATTCGTCTAGGATTTTGTGATCCCTTAGGAACCCCAAAAAACATATCGATTATGGCTAATGAATTAGAAAAAGCATTTTCCGAAGGTATCTCCTTTGACGCTTCTACAATCCGGGGATTTTGTGATGTGGAAAATTCTGATTTATTACTTTTTCCTGATCCAAAAACACTTTCCTTACTACCTTGGCGCCCTTATACTAACTCAGTTTTAAGGTTTTACTGTGATGTAAAAAATCCAGATGGAACTCCCTATTCTAATGATTCCAGATATTTATTGAAAAATGCGGAAGAAAAGCTAAATCAATTAGGTTTTACCTCTAAAATAGGAGCTGAGTGTGAATTTTATTTATTTCGCACAAATGAGCAGGAAGAACCAACACGAAAGACTCTAGATCGAGGAAGCTATTTTGATATTGCCCCTTTAGACAAGGGCGAAAATATCCGCAGAGAAATCTGCTTATGTCTAGAAGAAATGGGATTGCACCCAGAACGCTCACACCATGAACAAGGACCTGGCCAAAATGAAATTGATTTCAAGTTTAGTAGCATACTAACGAGTGCAGATAATATATTGACGTTTAAATCGGTTGTTAAATCTATCGCTTCACGAAATGGCTTATTTGCTTCTTTTATGCCAAAACCATTTTTAAATGAAAGTGGTAGTGGAATGCATATTAATATCTCCCTCTACAAAGATGGGATTAATCTTTTTGGAGATCACAATTCTGCTAATTTTAATTATGCTAAAAATTTTATTGCAGGTATTCTCGAAAAGATCAGTGAAATTACTTTATTCCTAAATCCTAATAACAATTCCTATGAGCGCTTCGGTACTTTTGAAGCTCCAAAGTACATTTCTTGGTCACACCAAAATAGATCTCAATTAGTTCGTATACCCAGTGCCAGTAAAGGAAACGAACGAATGGAGCTACGTTCCCCTGATCCTAGTGTGAACCCGCATCTTGCATTTGCTCTAATCTTATTTGCTGGTATCTATGGAATTGAAAATAATTTAAAACTTCCAGATTCTGTAGATGATAATCTCTATACAGCATCTCGTAAAATTACTGATGCACTTAATTGTCTTCCACTTACTTTAGGCGAAGCAATTAAACAAGCAGAGCAAAGTGATTTCTTAAAACAACATTTGGATTTAGACTTTTTAACTAAATACTTAGCTATAAAAAGAAATGAATATCAAGAATTTGAAAATGCTGTGGATAAAGAACTTTATTACAATGAAACTTACTTCGAAAAACTTTAATGAAAGGTGGTAATTTTTTGAAAACTGCTTTAATTGTTTCTTATTCTGAAAGTGGAATTGATGCAATCACAAAAATATTGCAATCCGTTTCTTGTAAAAAAATTACCCTTGTTAAAACTTGCGGGGAGGCGAGAAGATTAGCTTTGAATACTAATTTTGACTTATTTATTATCAATAGTCCTGTGCATAATGAATCTGGAGAAGATTTAGCAAAAGAGCTAGTTACCAATAGTATTAGTCAAGTAATCTTTCTTGTAAAAAATGATAAGTACGATTACATGTCAAGTAAAGTTGAAGATTTTGGTGTTATTACAGTTTCAAAACCAATTAATAAAAACGCACTTTGGTCTTCTATCAAATTGTCAAAAGCTATGAATGCAAGGATGCTCAACATGCAAAAAATCAATATTAAGTTAACTAAAAAAATTGAAGATATACGAATTGTAGACCGTGCAAAATGCCTTCTAATCTCTTATTTAAATATGAGTGAAACGGAAGCTCATAAATATATTGAAAAGCAAGCCATGGATACGAGAGCGTCTAGACGTGAAATAGCAGAAAAGATACTAAAAACTTATGAAAATTAGATTTACCATTTAGGAAGGAATCAAGCAATGAAGAAATTTATATTTGTTACTGGTGGAGTTGTTTCTGGGTTAGGAAAAGGAATTACTGCCGCTGCATTAGGTAGATTATTAAAAGAGCAAGGATACAAAGTTTCTGCTCAAAAATTAGATCCTTATATCAATGTGGATCCTGGAACTATGAGCCCACTCCAACACGGAGAAGTTTTTGTTACTGAAGATGGGGCAGAAACAGACCTAGACCTTGGTCACTACGAGCGTTTCATCGATGAAAACTTACATAAATTTTCCAATTTAACCTCTGGAAAAGTGTATTTCAATGTAATTAATCGGGAGCGGAGCGGAGGATACTTGGGACAAACTGTACAGGTGATTCCACATATTACAAATGAAATCAAAGATTTTATATACAAAAGTTCTGAACAAAGTGGTGCGGATATATTGATTACTGAAATCGGTGGCACAACAGGTGATATGGAAAGTCAACCGTTTTTAGAGGCTATTCGTCAAATATCTTTAGAGCAAGGATC
This sequence comes from uncultured Lachnospiraceae bacterium, assembly GCA_964370595.1. Lineage (GTDB taxonomy): Bacteria > Bacillota > Clostridia > Lachnospirales > Lachnospiraceae > Brotaphodocola. The sequence goes on along the minus strand of CAYJKD010000010.1, from coordinate 12,424 downwards.
TGATCATTGCCTCTTTATCCACGTAACACTAATTCCTTATTTAAAAGGATCCAATGAGCATAAATCAAAGCCAGCTCAACATTCTGTTAAGGAACTTCGTGGACTTGGCATTTCTCCAAATATTATTATTGCTCGTGCTGATGAACCATTGACAGATAATATAAAAGAAAAAATTTCACTATTTTGTAATGTGAAAAAAGATTGTGTTATTGAAAATTTAACCCTCTCTCATTTATATGAAGCACCACTAATGTTTCATGAAAATGGGTTAGATACCGTTGCTTGTAGAGAATTAAAGCTAGAATCAAAAATACCTGACCTAACAAAATGGAAGACTATGGTTGATCAAATGAAAATGCCAAAAGAAAACATTTGCATTGCAATTGTAGGCAAGTATATAGAATTAAAAGATGCTTATCTATCAATTATTGAAAGCCTTAATCATGCCGGTAATCATAACCAAGTAGATGTAACAATTAAATGGATCGATAGTGAGAATCTAGATAAACAAACAATCCATGCTTCTTTGAGTTCTGTTAATGGAATTTTAATTCCAGGAGGTTTTGGAGATCGTGGAATTGAAGGCAAAATTCTTGCATGTAAATATGCTCGCGAAAATAATATACCATTTTTTGGAATTTGCCTTGGTATGCAAATTGCAATTATTGAATATTCTCGTAATGTTTGTGGGTTAGAAAATGCAACGTCTTCCGAATTTGATGAACTTGCTAATTATAAAGTAATTCATATTATGGAGGAACAAAAAGAAATTACCACGAAAGGTGGTACTATGCGCCTTGGTGCATATCCTTGTAAACTTGCTGAAGGAACTTTATTGAGAGAACTTTATGAAAATGAACAGATCAGCGAACGCCATCGCCATCGTTATGAGGTAAATAATGCATTCCGTGACCTATTGACCAGCAAAGGATTAACCATTAGTGGTACTTCTCCAGATGGTAACTTAGTAGAAACAATTGAAGTAAATTCCAATGATTTTTTTGTAGCAGTCCAATTTCATCCTGAATTCAAAAGCAGACCAAATAAACCACACCCAATTTTTATGGGATTTATAAAAGCCGCTATTAAACATCAATAAGAGCATAAAAGGGAGTTTCTAGATCAATTCTTCTAGAAACTCCCTTTTGCATTTCTCTACTTCATTAATTTTACAAGAACTGCTTTTTGAGCATGCAAACGATTTTCAGCCTCATCAAAAATTTGATTTGCGTGCTTTTCAAATACCTTTGCAGTTATCTCTTCTTCTCTATGTGCAGGCAAACAATGAAGCACCATTGCATCGCTCTTTGCTACACTCATAAGTTCATCATTTACCTGGTAACCATCAAACGCAATCTTACGCTTTTCAGCTTCACCTTCTTGTCCCATAGACGCCCACACATCTGTGATTACAATATCTGCATTTTCAGCTGCTTCCATAGGCTTATCTGTAATTTTAAAGTTATCATATTCATTTGCAAACTCCATCACAGTATCACTTGGGTGGTAACCATTTGGGCATGCCACAGATACATTCATACCTACCTTTAATCCACCAACAATTAAAGAATTTGCCATATTGTTTCCATCTCCAATATAGCACATATTAAGCCCTTCAAAGTCACCTTTATATTCACGAATTGTCATTAAATCAGCAAGAATTTGACAAGGGTGTGAAATATCTGTTAATCCATTAATGACTGGTATATTTCCATATTCTGCTAAATCTTCTACCTCTTTCTGCTCAAATGTACGAATCATAATTCCGTCTAAATAACGAGAAAGTACTCGAGCAGTATCGCATACAGGCTCTCCTCTTCCAATCTGTAGATCATTAGAGCTTAAGAATAGCGCGCTTCCACCTAATTGATACATGCCAACTTCAAAGGATACCCTAGTTCTAGTAGATGATTTTTGAAAAATCATTCCCAGTGTTTTCCCTTTCAAGTGATGGTGCTCAATTCCATGCTTGTTTTCATACTTTAATTGATCTGCTAAATTTAAAACTTCAATTATTTCCTCTTTGCTCATATCGAGCATCTTCAATAAATGTTTCATCTCTTCACCTCATTCTTTATGATTGTAATACTTCTACTAATATATTTAAACCTTTATTTAATTCCTCTTCTGAAATGGTCAATGGTGGCAATAATCTTACTTTGTCCTTTGCAGTAAGTACCAAAAGACCTTTTTCCATACATTCGGTTACTACATCTACGGCATTCTTATTTTTCAAACGAATTCCTAACATTAGCCCTAATCCTACAATATCAACAACTTCATCTAAACAAGATAATTTTTCTTGAATCAACTGTCCCTTTTTTTGCACCTGCATAAGAAAATCTGGATTAGAAATCGTATCTACACATACAACTGCACCTGCGCAAGCAATCGGGTTTCCACCAAATGTAGTTCCATGGGCAGAATAACCTAATACAGCTTCTGTCTTTTCATTACAGAGAATTCCGCCAATTGGAAGTCCACCGCCTAGCCCTTTTGCTAGAGATACCACATCTGCTTTAATACCAAAATGTTCTCCTGCTAAAAATTTACCAGTTCTTCCAATTCCAGTTTGTACCTCGTCACAAATCAGTAAAATATCATTTACTTCCGCAAGTTCTTTCATGTATTTCACATACTCTTGGTCAAGAGGATTAACTCCCCCTTCCCCTTGAATCGGTTCATATAAAATTGCACATACATCATCTGTAATTGCTTTTTCAAGTGCTTTATTATCATTTGCTTCTACATGTACAAACCCATCTGTAAATGGAAAAAAATAATTGTGAAATACATCTTGCCCTGTTGCTGCTAATGTGGTAACTGTTCTTCCGTGAAATGAATTTACAAGGCATATAATTTTATTTCTATCTTTTCCATATTTATCAAAACTGTATTTTCTTGCAATTTTAATGCTTCCTTCATTTGCTTCTGCACCAGAATTAGCAAAAAACACCTTCTTGTATCCTGTAATTTGACATAGTTTTTCTGCTAAATCCACACAAGGCTTTGTATAATAAAGATTACTAATATGTTGGATTTGCTTCGCCTGAGCACTAACAGCTTCTACCCATTGCTCATTACAAAATCCAAGTGAATTTACCCCAATTCCTGAAGTGAAATCTATATACGATTTTTCATTTTCATCAAAACATATAGATTTTTCCCCGTGATGAAGCTCAAGTGGAAAACGTTTATAAGTTCCCACAATGTATTCTTGATCTCTTTTCTTTAAATCACTCATTCGGATCCTCCTTGCTATTGAAACATCGTTCCAATTCCTTCATCTGAGAAGAGCTCAATTAGAATGGAGTGCTCAACTCGTCCATCTATAATAATTGCTTTCTTAATTCCTCTTCGAATTGACTCTACGCAGCACTCAATCTTTGGTATCATTCCACCTGAAATGACCCCTTGGCGAATCAAGTTTGGAACTTCACTTACATTTACCTCTGGAATTAGTGTAGATTCATCATTTTTATCTCTTAACAATCCACAAATATCTGTCATAAGAATTAAGTTTTCAGCTTGTAATGCCGACGCTATTTTTGCTGCTGCTGTATCCGCATTGATATTATATACCTCACCAACTTCATCTGCTGCAACAGTAGAAACAACTGGAATATATCCCTTATCCAAAGCATCTATAATAGGATCCACATTCACATTGGTAATTTCTCCAACATAGCCAAAATCTACAGGCCCTTGTTTCTTTGTACACGTCATCATGTTTCCATCAATTCCGCAAAGTCCTAAGGCTTTTCCTCCATGTTGGTTAAGCAAAGACACTAGGTTTTTATTTACCTTACCAGCAAGCACCATTTGGACAATTTCTGCTGTTTCTTTATCTGTGTAACGAAGTCCATCTATAAATTTACTCTCTTTTCCCATACGGTTTAACATATCATTGATTTCCGGTCCCCCACCGTGTACCAATACCACTTTTATTCCAACTAGCGATAACAAAACAACATCTGTCATTACCGCATTTTTTAATAATTCACTTGTCATAGCATTGCCACCGTATTTTACAACAACAACTTTATTATAATATTTTTGAATATAGGGCAATGCACTTACCAATATTTCTGCTTTTATTGCATTTGAACTCATTTTTCTCTCCTCATTTCACTCGTTAGGTTCGATAATCTCCGTTAATTTTAACGTAATCATATGTCAAATCACATCCCCATGCTACCGCTCTAGATTCTCCATCATTTAAAGATACATGTATCACAATCTCATCACAAATCAAAATTTCTTTTGCTTTTTCTTCGTCAAATTTCACACCTGCACCATTTTTACAAACCAAGATTTCACCTGCTTTTGAGGACAATACAACTTTTACACCATTAATATCTAAGTCAGCTTCACTATATCCGATTGCACATAAAATCCTTCCCCAATTTGCATCCGCTCCAAACATAGCACTTTTTACTAGGCTTGAAGTAATAATACTTTTCGCAGCAATCTTTGCATTTTTTTCATCAACTGCCCCATCTACAATACATTCTAATAACTTCGTAGCACCTTCTCCATCTCCAGCTATTTCTTTTGACAGTTGGGTCATAATCTGGCTAAGACCATCTACAAATTGATCATATCCTAGGTCTGACTCAGATGTAATCAAAGAATTATTTGCCAAACCATTAGCCATAATGGATGCCATATCATTCGTAGAGGTATCTCCATCTACAGATACCATATTGAATGTGTCATCACAAACCTTAGAAATTACCTTTTGTAATAATTTTGACTCCATAGCTACATCTGTAGTTAAAAAACAAAGCATAGTAGCCATATTCGGGTGAATCATTCCACTGCCCTTTGCGATTCCACCAATGGTTACCTTCTTATCTTCAATATAGAAAGAAACTGAAACTTCTTTTTTCTTTGTGTCTGTTGTCATAATTGCTTCTGCGGCATCATTACTTCCACTTTCTGCTAATGATTTTTTCAACTCTAGTATATGCTCTTGAATTGGGGTAATATCAAGTACCTCTCCAATTACACCTGTTGATGCAACAATCACATCAGAAGATTTTATCGATAATACTTCACCTGCTAATTCACACATTGCTATCGCTTTTTCTTCTCCGTCTGCATTACAAGTATTAGCATTTCCACTATTTACAATTACTGCTTGTGCAATTCCATTTTCTAAATGATTTTGTGTAATTAGAATTGGAGCACCTTTTACTTTGTTTTGTGTATAAACTGCTGCGCAATTGCAAGGTACTTCACTATAAATCATCGCTAAATCTTTTTTCGTTTTATTTTTGCGAATCCCACAATGAATTCCTGCTGCCAAAAATCCCTTAGGGGAACAAATTCCTATCTTATTCATCTTAAAACACGTCCTTTTCTATTATTAAAATGAAGGTGGTATTAAATCCAATCCACTTGATTCGGTTATGTTACCTTCCTCACATAAACCATGTTTCATACATAACAAATTCATATTTTGAATCCCTTGACCAGCGGCGCCTTTACCCATATTATCAATGGTCGATACTAGAATCAATCGATTGGTTCTAGTGTCTAAGTGAACAGAAATATCACAAAAATTTGAATATTTTACATGCTTCAAGTTTGCAACAGTTCCTTGCTTCATTACCCTTACAAACATCTCATTCTCATAAAAATCTTCATATATTTTTTGTAGTTTTTCTATAGAAGATGGCTCTTTTAATGTAACGTATATCGTAGAGACAATACCTCGATTCACCGGTAGTAGATGTGGAACAAATGTAACCTGCACCGCTTCTCCACTAAGTTCTCTAATCGTTTGTTCAATTTCTGGTGTATGCCGATGATCTGCAATCTTATATGGCGAAAATGCCTCATTGCAATCTGGATAATGAGTGTTTTGTGTCAAACCACGTCCAGCTCCTGTTACCCCTGACTTTGCATCAATGATAATCGTTTCTAAATTCCCCATACCCGACTTTATTATTGGCGCTAACGCTAATCCTATAGAGGTTGGATAACATCCTGGATTTCCGATAATTGAAACTTGATTTATCCGATTTCTATGTAATTCGGGTATGCAATAGCATGATTTTTCATGGAGCTCTTTTTCATTATAGTTAAGACCATACCATTGGCTATAATCTTCCTCTTCCTCCAATCGAAAATCTGCGCCTAAATCAATAAACAATTTACTTTTCCCTATTACTTTTTTTGCAAGTGTTTCGCATAACCCATGTGGAAGTGAAGCAAATATAATATCTGCTCGATCAATTACAGTATCTTCATCTACAAGTATTTCATCATATATTTGATAAAATGATGGATATACTTCACTAATGGGTGTACCTTCAAAGCTAACAGAACTAATCCCTTTTATCTCCACGTTCGGATGTTTTAATAATAATCTTACTAATTCAACCCCTGCATATCCTGTTGCTCCAATTATTCCTATTCCTACTTTTTTCATCATATTTACCTTGCCCTTAACTCAATCTATAATGTATTATTATACACTTATATTCCTAAATTTCAAGTATTTTTTTGCATATTTATTCATTTTTATTCTTTTAAATTCAGAAAAAGCACTACTCCTACTGATATTATATCAAGAATCGTAGTGCTTCATAATTATTCTATTTTTACGCACATAAAATCATTCCCTTGTGCTTCAAAATAAGCTGTTGCGTCATTTTGTCCCATTTTCCAAGAAGAACCTGTTACGGGCTCATAAACAGTTATATTAAAATTATCGTATCCTATAATCCAAAGTTTCGTTCCATCTAATTGATAACTCAAGATTGGCATTCCTATTTCTATAAAATATAAAACTTGTTGAAGAGAAATACCGCTTGCATCAATTACCAATCCACCTTCTAATAGATTTCCTTGTAGATAAGATTCTATTTTACCATCTGATTGTTCTACAACTAAATCTACATCAGGTATACTCGCTTCGATTCCTCGATTTACACGATCCCAAATCACATTTTGATCTTCATCTACAATAATTCCCATTTTATCATAAACAGCAAAGAGTACATCAGAAAAATTTGTAGATCTTAAAAGCATCTCTCCTCCACCGTATCCGTAAAAATATGTTTCTATAGATTCTTTTGTTGATTTAAGATCAAATACTTGTGTATTATCATAGCTGATATTTTTAGGTTTTCTTACTTTTAAGCGAGATGCATCTTCAATTGTATCATTTAGAGGAACATAATAAACTCGCCCTTTCTCTTCCGATGCATAATATCCTAAATCTGAATTTTCCACATCTTCAATCTCTACATTACATACAATGGTATCTTCTTCAAAAAACACAAAATTATGATTATCAATTTTATTTACTTTATTCAAATGTATTCGACTTCCCTCAACAACAACCTCTGTTAAGAAACTTCCACTTCTTTCATATCTCGTCTCCACCTCCATTTGCTCATTGATAATCTCAATCGCATACATCGGTAGTTCTTTTACTTTTCCATTTGTAATCCATAAATCATCTTCTGACGCATGTCCATAAATCAAGTCATTCCCTACAAATCCTAGGGTTCGTAATCGATCATCTCCTTGAGCTGTAATATCAGTTCCTATTCCTGTATTTAGATCTAGTAGATGAATTGTATCTGCATGATATAAGTCGCCTCCACCTTGCCATGCGATTCGGCTCATATCTTGACTAATTGCATAACTCCCAAAATCAAGTAGATCTGCAATTACAATATATTCTTTACTTTCTAGGCCAATTCCATAAATTCCTTGATCAAGATGAAGGTATAGCATCCTCTCGTCATTTAAAAACGATAATGTTGCAATATCTTCTTCTAATTCATCAAAAAGTCGTACACTTGGAATAAAAAATCCTTCAACTAGCGCTTCCTCATTTGCAAGGTATTCATAATAAGCTATTCCCATCTGCCCTTCATGACTACCATGGCTCATATGCCCATAGACTAAAAAATCAATATCTCCCGTATCATTTACATTTAAAATTTTAATTCCTTGCTTGTTAGGAGAAGAACCCATTTGGTTTGTTACATCCCCATTATACCCCGCAGAATATACTAGTACTGCTTTCATTTCGTCTTGATGAAAACTCCATAACTCTTTCCCTGATACAAAAGCCTGATACATTTCATCTTGGCTTTCTTCAACTGCAATTTCCTCTAGATCATGAATTCCAAGAAGTATTCTCTTACCCACAAATGCATCCTGTTCTCCATAGAATATTTCATTTACATTTCTACGATAGTTCATGAGATAAATACGAATTTCACTCCATTTAAATGTAAAATTTTCCTCAACTTCATAATACTGTTCATTGCCAGAATCATCGGTTCCTTGCAAAAGATACTTTAGCTCTATATTGCTCATAAGTCCATCTAGCTCTTTTAATGTCAATTGAACTTCTCCCACTGGTACCATATCCAAACGTCCCCAAGTAAGTTGGTCAAAACTAGATTCCAAATTGATGCTACCAAGATTATTGCTATCTTTTGTAGGGTCATATTCCAAATAAGGAATTAATTCTTTTGCCATATCATAATCTAAGGTTTTTTTAGAAAAATCCAATGCAAGGGAAATCATTGTTTCTACGTAAGGAATTTCTGTTTTCATAATTCTTGTATAATAATGAATTTCTTCTCGCGTTTCTGTTTCTAAATCAATCTGTAACATATATTGTGTTTCTGTTTCTAATAGATCTGCAATTGGTAATACTGCTTTGATTTGACCATCTAACCGCTCATAGTTTTCTATTGTAGTTCGTTCGATTAGTCGAGATGCATCCAATGTTCTTACTTCATAAGAAATGCTTTTTATTTGATCATCTGTAGTATTAATTGTAATCGGAAGAATCGAATCTTCTGGAAGAATCGTTAAGCTATCTCTTACCAACTTATTTTCAAAATCTTGTACATATCCTACTAGCAAATTTCTATTTGCACCAAACATCTCTATTGAAATTGTAGGAATTGTAGATGCTTCTATTTCTTTATAAATTGTTATTGTTTCTTCTTGTTTTTTGTTATTTGCTAAAATCATATATGTGAGCAATGATATTACAAAAATCACAAGTAATATCAAAGTTTTTTTCATTGTATTATTCATATTCCCTCTTACTAATTTATAATTTTATATTAAACCATTGAAATTTTTCTATTTATTTTGTATAATAGTTTTACAATTCTATTATTAAATCTATATATTCTAATTTTTTTATCAAAAGGAGGTACCATCTATGGTATACACAACATTTTTAGAAACAGTCTGCTCCATGCTTCGTGAACAGTTAAATCCAGAACACAAGCTACACATTCAATCCATTCGTAAAAATAATGGAAGAATTCTTGATGGATTGATTGTTCAATCCAAAGATTCTTGTATTGCTCCAACGATTTATCTAAATAGCTATTATGAGCATTATCAATCAAACAATCTTTCCTTGGACCAAATAATTTCTGATATTCTTTCTCTACTTTCCACAAATCATATCCCATCCCATTTCACACCTGAATCATTCTCAACTTTTTCACATATTAAACATAAAGTAATGTATAAGTTAATTCACACCAAATCAAATACTGAATTACTCTGTGACGTTCCACATATACCATTCTTAGATCTTTCAATTGTATTTTATGTATTTATATCTGATGATACAACGGGTCAAATGACTGCATTAATTCGCAATAACCACTTGAATTTATGGGATATAAACATTGAAAAACTTTATGAATTAGCTTGTGAAAATACTCCCAAAACGCTGCTACCTTCCATCGAAAATATGGAATCTGTTATGCTTAATTTAGCTCAGGAACACCTTGATGATTTTGACCGTGAAGAATGGCTGAATATTCTTTCTGCGGAAAATGATTCATCCTTGGATCTTTATGTTCTAACTAATTCTAGTGGCATCTTTGGAGCAAGCTGCATCTTATATCCTAATATACTAAAAACATTTTCTGAATCCCTTCAATGTGATATGGTTATATTACCATCTAGCATTCATGAAGTATTACTTGTTCCTAATTCCTCTGAATTATCATTTTCTTCCTTGCGTGAAATGGTTATTAGTATCAATGAAAGTGAAGTCGCAGTTGAGGATCGTTTATCTGATGAAATCTATTTATTCACGAGAAAGAACAATCAAGTTCATCTCATCTCCCCTTGTGAGGATTTTCAAATAACATCATCCTAGCATATAATTATTATTCTATTTCCAGCAACATTCTTTTCATTTCTGTAATGCGATCCCTCAAAATTACTGCATCTTCAAAATTCAGCTCAGCTGCAGCTTGTTGCATTTTCTTAGTTAGATCTTTGATTGATTTAATAAGTTCTTTCTCATTCATAGATTCTGGATCTTTTTCTGTATCTAACTGAGAAGAAGATGCTTTTGAGATTGCAATTAAATCACGAACTGCTTTCTTAATGGTTGTAGGCGTAATTCCATTTTCTTGATTATATGCTTCTTGAATTGCCCTTCTACGTTCTGTTTCACTAATTGCCACTTTCATAGAATCTGTCATTCGATCTGCATACATAATCACGCGCCCTTCACTATTTCTAGCTGCTCGTCCAATTGTTTGAATTAACGATGTCTCGGAACGTAAAAACCCTTCCTTATCTGCATCTAAAATCGCAACTAATGTAATTTCTGGAATATCTAATCCTTCACGGAGAAGATTAATCCCTATTAGCACATCAAATACATCCATTCGCATATCACGAATGATTTCTGCTCTCTCTAATGTATCAATATCCGAATGTAGATACTTTACTCGGATTCCTACCTCCTTCATATATTGAGTTAAGTCTTCTGCCATTCGTTTCGTTAATGTAGTAATTAATATTTTGTTTTTTTTATCTACCTCACAATTTACCTCTGAAATAAGATCATCTATTTGACCCTCTACAGGTTTCACAATGATTTTAGGATCAAGTAATCCTGTTGGTCGAATAATTTGCTCTGCGCGCAAAAATTCATGATCTGCTTCATAAGTACTTGGTGTTGCTGAAACAAATAAGATTTGATCAATTTTACTTTCAAATTCTTGAAAGTTTAAAGGACGATTGTCTAAAGCCGAAGGCAGTCGAAACCCAAATTCGACTAAATTACTCTTTCTTGATCGGTCTCCAGCATACATACCTCTAACCTGTGGTAGTGTGATGTGAGATTCATCAATGATCATCAAAAACTCTTCATTGAAGTAATCAATCAATGTCCAAGGAGGTTCGCCTTCCCCCGTTCCTGCCAGATGTCTAGAATAATTTTCTATTCCTGAGCAAAACCCTGTTTCTTTCATCATTTCAACATCGAATTGTGTTCTCTCTGAAATTCGCTGCGCTTCAATTAATTTTTCCTCGCCTTTAAAATAAGTGACACGCTCTTTTAGTTCCTCTAAAATAACCTCTGAGGCTCGCAATAGCTTATCCTTAGGAACTACATAGTGAGATGCAGGGAAAATTGCAATGTGAGATAGATTAAGCTTACATTCTCCTGTCAAAGTGTCAATTTCACTAATGCGTTCAATTTCATCTCCAAAAAATTCTACACGATAAGCTTCGTTGGCTGAATAGGCTGGAAACACTTCAAGTACATCGCCTTTCACACGAAAGGTTCCTCTATGAAAATCCATATCATTTCTTGTATATTGAATATCTATTAATTTATGAATTACTTCGTCTCGATCTTTTAGCATTCCAGGTCGAAGAGAAATAACCATTTCTTTATAATCAATCGGACTACCCAGACCATAAATGCAAGAAACAGAAGCAATAATAATTACGTCTTTCCGTTCTGAAAGTGCAGCTGTCGCTGAATGACGTAACTTATCTATTTCATCATTAATCGATGAGTCTTTTTCTATATACGTATCAGATGACACGACGTATGCCTCTGGCTGATAATAATCATAGTAGGAAACAAAATACTCTACCGCATTTTCAGGGAAAAACTCTTTAAATTCACCATAAAGTTGTGCTGCAAGCGTTTTATTATGAGCAATAATTAATGTTGGCTTATTTAATTTTTCAATAACATTTGCCATTGTAAATGTTTTACCAGATCCTGTTACACCAAGCAATGTTTGGCATTGATTTCCAGCCTCAAATCCCTCTACTAGCTGTTGTATGGCAGTAGGTTGATCTCCTGTTGGAGCAAATTCTGATACTAATTTAAATTTATTCATATTCATCTCCTCAACTTGCTTATCATCTTATATGCGTAAGTGAGTATCTAAACTTTGTTTTTTATTTAAATATAAGTGAATTTCCTCATTAATTTATGCACATGAGGGACTATGACACTTATATTCTTCTATCTTAACACAATTTTTATTATCTTGATATTAGAATTTACTTATGATACAATTAATATTAAATAACTTGTTACAATTCACGGTGCATGGAAAAGATAGTAAAGTAAGCGTGTAAGCTTGCTTACTAAGCT
>CAYJKD010000009.1:24774-26849 GCA_964370595.1 uncultured Lachnospiraceae bacterium | reverse complement strand
GTGTAGAAAAACCAGATGTGATTTCAGAATCTGAAAATATGTTACCATTAAATAGTCAAGTTCGATTTGAAATCGATGATAATCATTTGATTTCTATGATTGATTTTTCTAAAGATGAATATCTAATGGATCATGTAGATTCAAATTCAATGTATGAGAAAATATCTGTGCACTGGAAATCGGAAGGAAGTTTTACGAATCCAGGTGCACAAGAGCTATTCGTTTTGTTTAAAATGGTCTCTGACGGTCATGCCTATGGGCTAGACCCCACGATTATTGCAATCTATGATAGAAAGAGTGATACAATCATTGCCCAAGAAACTATTTTGGGAGATTCAGTAGCAGTACATACGTTACCAACTTCAATTGATACACATATAATATTCTCAATAAGCACAAATTTGCATCAAGGATATTTTCAATATATGCCGATTGGATATTTACCAAAGAATGGGGCGTTTGAGGTAATTGAGGTGATTGAAGAGCATGAATTTATCGATGTGGATTCAAGTGAACTTGCGTGGAAGCTTCGGGGAGAAAGTTTAATAATTGAAAAAATTCACTATTCTGATATGACATCGCCTATTTTTGATTTTCTAGATACGCTTAATTGGAATCCAAAACTCTTGAAATTCGAAGAATATAGTTTTTTAACAAATCAAGAAAATCTAAGAGGTGTTCCTTATGAAGAAGCAGATTTTTTTACAGAAGAACTTTGGGAACTGTATCAACTTGGATTAGAGCGTTCCCAGATTCATATATCAGGTTTTTCCAATTGGGCAGATGAATTACCATCAAGTGGAATAGATGTGAGTTCACACCCAGGGATAGATGATGAGGCTATATATGCAAGGGCAGGAGATAAATCTTATGATGCATTTTATCATGAAATGACACAGGTTTTTACAAAAGAACTTTTTGATACATTGAACATGACAGGGCATCCATATGAGAAATCAAAAAATGTTGATGGGATTTTGTGGTTAGTAATTGGGGGAGGATATTATCCGAATAATTATAAATCGGATCTTGATCGATATGAACTAGTGCTCCAGACAGATGATGAGATAATTATAAACTATATTGCATATTTTGACCATGATGATGGGAATTACGAAGAAACAGGGGAGATAGCATATAAAGTATATCCTATTAAATTTGTAAAGACAGATCAAGGTTATCGAATTGCAGAGCTGGTAGATTTTAGCATGTAATATTATTTAAGTAAGAGTTGTCACAAAATGCATATATTTGTGATGGCTCTTTCTTGCTTGAAAAATAGAAATAGCCTAAGGATGTAGTGGTTTGTTTTATAAATATTTGATATAATTCGTATAGATAAATCGGCCTTTTTATTAAAAGTAATGATAGGAAAGGAAGTACGCTGTGAAAAATTCGATTAAAAGAATTTTATTTCAAGTGGTTGTTTTTGTTGTATTAGGGATTCTTGTGTTCTATTTTTATAATGTTTATTTTAATGTGCAAGGAAATACATTTATTGGTGCTCTCGGATTGTTTATTTCCTTGTCTTTGTATATTGGATTTTTGGTATGTGTAGTGTTTTTAGCCTATTGTAATACAGGAAAAAGAAGGATACGATTGTTACGCCCTAATTCGAAAGAAAGATATGAAATGTTATTTCAGTTATCAGATATTCATGCTCAAATGTTACATGCAGATGGAAGTGTTGCTTTTTCTTCTGAGGGTGCATTGAATCTTTTGCATGAAGAATTTTTAGAATTGAAAAAAGATGGAGTCATTAAAAAAAATGAAACTACGTTACAGCATATTAAAAGGGTCAAAGGAGGTTATGTAACGTGGTGTAGTGATATGACGGCAATATATGAAATAATAAATGAAATTGAAATACATAATAAAAACTTATATGAAGAAATTGAAAAACTTACACAAGAAAACAATCAAAGTTTTCATGTCGAACTAGAAAAAGAAAAAAGAGAAATTCAAATTCAATTATTACAAGAGTTAGCGATACATCATGATAAAATTAATAATCGGATAAACGAAATTGATTCTAAATATGCAGGGGAAAAGAAAAAGCTATTAATGGAGATTAG
>CAYJKD010000009.1:8572-24744 GCA_964370595.1 uncultured Lachnospiraceae bacterium | reverse complement strand
AAGAATCGTTTCAAATCCTTCGCTTGCAAGATATAACTTGCTTCATTTGGATTAATAAATCCTTTGAAATGGATGAAGCGCTTGCAATTTTATTTTATGATTTATTTGAAGCAGTAGTTGAGGAAAAAAATCTGTTGCTTACAACAATTATGGTAACACTTGATTGTTGTGATGACCATATAAAATTTTTGATTCGAGTAGATCAGCTCTCTGATTCGATTTTTTGCAGTCTATCTAGTTTTGAGTGTAAAAGGATGAAAGAAGTTGGTGGCATGTTAGAATTACATAGAGAAGAGGATAGTTGTTATATTTCACTCCGTACTCCTAACCATGGGAAGGGAGGAAATGTATGAAGTTTACTATGATGAATTTAAAAGAAAGAGAATTCATTATGCTGTTTGTGATTGTGACGACTGCAATTGTGTTGGGAATCTTGATTATACTGATTATAAATGGCAAGGAAATGTTTCAATCTATGCTTCTTGTAATAATTCTTTTATTTTTATTTGTTGATATCGCAGCATTATTAGAGTTGAATCGATTGATTCAAAAAAGGTATGGCTTTGCTCCTACAATCTTTGGATTTTGGGCAAATTCAGTGAATGGGTATGTTCATATTATAATTGCCATTGTAATAAATATTTTTTCTTTCTATATGTTGTTTTCTTGGTATAAATCTTGGAAAGTGAAATTAAACCAATTTTCGATTAAAGAGACAATGGAAAATCTACCACATGGATTGCTTTTTTTTGAAAAAGATGGATTACTTTATTTATCAAATTATATTATTCAGAAATTATATACAACATTAACAGGAAAAAAAATACAGAATGGATTGGAATTTTGGGAAGATTTGATACAACTGCAAAATGAACAAACCTGTGTAATCAGAGGAGGAGAACCAGCATACTTACTTCCTAATGGAGAGGTGTGGCAGTTTAATAAGACAGTATTTGATTTGGCGTTTTGCAGTGGATATTTGATTGAAGCAGTTAATATTACTGAACTTTATCGATTATCTGAAGAAATGAGAAAAATTAATCAAAATTTATCAATACAGCAAGAAACATTAGCAAATCAGCTTAAGAGCAGACGAGAGCAACGGATCCAGCAAGTGATAGCAGATGCCAAAATACATCTACATAATGGTTTTGGAAATATTTTGATATCTAGTAAACAAGTATTGAAAAATTCTGCAGATAATATAACGAAGGAAGTAATACTTGAATATTCATCAAGTTTAAATGAAATGGTGGCTGCTTATTCTAGAGGGGATAACCAATTAGCTTTGGATAAAATTGAACTCCTTGCCCAAAAATTAGAATGTGAGTTTCAGATTTCTACAAAGTTGCCAAAAGAGAAAAAACAATGTCAAATTGTTTTATTAGCGGTAAATGAAATGCTAAAAAATGCTGTGTATCATGCCAATGCAAAAAAAATGGTAATTACACTTGATATAAAGGAGAAGAACTATGTGCTTTGCATAAGAAATAACATGATGGATGAATCTCTTGAAGTTTATGAAGGTGGAGGGTTAACAGGATTAAGAGAGCAGGTCGAGAGCATTGGTGGAACGATGAATCTGTATAGATATGAAGAAATAGAATTGCAAATAGTATTACCGAAAGACTAGTTATTTGATTAGAAGAATTAGATTAAAATGCAACAGAGGAATTAATAATAAGAAAAATGAGGAAAATACCTATGAGAAGAGAAGTTGTAAAATTATATGAACCACAGGAATATAAAGGGAGATCTGGAAATTTTATCCCTAATTTAAATGCTTATCTTCATGAGGATCATAAAAGTCGTCCCGCAATTATCGTAGTACCAGGAGGAGGTTATCAGTTTGTTTCTCATAGTGAAGCATACATTGTTGCAATGCGGTATTATAAGGAAGGTTATCAAGTATATGTTTTGACTTATACAATAAATACCTTAGGGTTATTTGCACCGATTGAAAAACAACCATTAAAAGATATCTCTAGGGCAATTTGTGAAGTGAGAAAAAGAGAAAAAATCAATCAAATAAATATTGATCAAGTCGCAATTGTTGGGTTTTCTGCAGGAGGACACCTAACTGCTAGTTTGGGAGTGCATTATAACCATGAGATTAAAGATGTAAAAGATTTTGGTATTAATAATAGACCAGATGCAATTATACTATGCTATCCAGTTGTTAGTGCAAGAGAATATCGTCATGAAGGGTCGATTAAAGCATTGTATGGAATGTGTCCTACGGAAGAACAATTGAAGTTTGCTTCGGTGGATGAAAATATCAATTCAGATACACCACCTACCTTTTTATGGCATACTGTTACAGATGAGGTGGTTCCTATCGAGAATAGTATTTTGTTTATGAATGGTTGCATGAAAGCGAAAGTACCAATTGAAGCACATTTTTATCCAACGGGCCAACATGGTCTAAGTACTGCTGATGAAGAATGGCAAAGAAATGAGATGGGAGATTCTTCCTATACTTACGAGCAAATACGAGAAGATAGTTATTTGCTAACTGCGAAGCAACAGGAAGCAATTCCAGAGGAGTATAGAATCGAGAATGAACTTTCTCTTGATGAGTTCGCAAAGCGATATAATCAAATAAGAACCGAAAGAAAAGAGAAAAGTAATTTTAATATTCCTACATACGATCCTTCGGTTCGGGAGTGGTTGGCACAATCTGTTGAATTTTTAGAAAAAGTATGGAAAAAATTGATATAACAACACTTGGTAATATTAAGGTCAAGATACATTTTGATTCTTTCATCATTTAATTCAATGAAGCGTTTACAAATTTATATTTCGCTTCACAGAATCCCGCTTTACAAGGGTTACAGGGATTCGAATTAAATAATCATCAAAAGGTTCATTGTTAATCAAAGTTAGTAATCGTTCAAAAGCTACTTGTGCTTTTTGAGCTACGTTTTGCTTTACAGTAGTTAATTTAGGTCGTGAGAGGCGACAATATAGATTGTCGTCAAACCCAACAACAGAAATTGCATCTGGAACAGAAATTCCTAGTTCGAAAAACGTGTTAATCGCTTCAATTGCCAAATAATCAGCTGAGAAAAATAATGCTCCTGCATGTAAAAAGAGAGAAAGGTTGCTTCTATAGTATTCTTTTCTCTCTTTTTCAGCGTAATCTAGCATGAGGTAGCGACTATCTACGCAAATATTTCGGTTTTGCGATTGTCCATCTTTAAAACCAAGCCAACGAAAATAATCTCCATTTACATTATACTCTGCTAGGTAGAGGGCATTATGATATCCACATTCATAAAGATGCAATCCTGCTTGATATCCTCCAGAATAGTCATCAACACCAACATTGTGAAAGGTATAAGCTCCATCTGCATATGAGTCTAACAGCACCATTGGTTTTCGGATCGTTGCTTCTAGATTCGCATATCGATTTCCTTCATAACCAAGCATAATAAGACCGTCGATGGATAATCGATTCACGATATTTGAGAGCTCCTTTGTATCAACAGTTCGAATTATAATCACATGATAGTGAAACGCTTTTGCGCTAGCTTCAAGAGAAGAGAGTGTTTCAGCTACAAAAGGGTCTTGAAGAGCATGGAAACCATGAAGCTCATCAAACCAAAGAACAAGCCCAATTAGGTAAGAACGTTTTTGAGTTAAAATTGTAGAGCCTATGTTAGCAATGTATCCTTCTTGTTCTAAAAGGTCAGAAATTTGTTTTGTTTTTTCTTTTGAAACTCGAGAAGTTTTTCCATGGAGTACATTAGAGACAGTAGTGCGGCTTACGCCCACTAAATCTGCAATATCTTGTAATCGTATCATTCAGTTACCTCAGCACTTTTTTTTGATTATATCACAGTGATAAGATAGAAATCAAGTATATTAAGTTTCCTGTGAAACTAATACTGGATAGAATTAGTGTGAATATCGTATTGCAAATCTTGAATAATATAAAGTGAATATAGAAAAAAATAGAATGATGTTAAAATAGTCTGAAAATAAAAATAAAATAGTTGTTATTGGCAAAAATATTATGTGCAACATGCACTAATATTCAATTTGTATATTGTAATTACTGAACGTTTCGTGCGAAACTATTTGACGTAAGAAGGTTGACTATGGTATTCTCTTGTTAACAAATTTAGTTGTTTATTTAGGAGGACGAAATGAAAAAAAATTATTTAGCATTATTACTAGCAGTACCAATGTTATTAGCAGGATGTAGCTCAGAGCCAGCAGCACCAGAAGTTCAAGAAATTGAATTGTTTTCATTTAAAGCTGAGAACAAAGATATTATGCAAACATTTGTTGATGAGTTCAATACAGCAAATCCAGATACAAAAATTGTAATCAATGCCCCTGCAGATGCAGGAACAGTTTTAAAAACTAGAATGGCAAAGAATGATATGCCAGAGATTATTGCAATGGGTGGAACTGTTGAATTTACAGATGTTCAGTCAGCTGGAATGTTACTTGATTTAAGTGCAGAACCTTATGCAGGAAACCTTCAAAGTGAATATGTAAAAATGGTATACGGAAGAAATAAAGATAAAGAAGAAAAAATGTATGGAGTTCCATATGCAACCAATGCATCAGGAATCATCTGTAATATGGATGTATTTAATGAAGTAGGAGTAGAAATTCCTCAAACTTGGGATGAGTTAATTGCAGCAGCTGAGTCATTTAAAGCAGCAGGAAAAAACCCATTTATCTTTACATTTAAAGATGTTTGGACAACAATGCCATCATGGAACTCAATGACAGCAGATATCATCGGAAGTGATTTCTTTGATGCGAGAAGAAATGATGAAACTACATTCGTAGGAACTCATGAAATCGTTCTTGAGCAATACGCACAATTATTATCTTATGCACAACCAGATTTTATGGGTATGACTTATGATGATGGAAACAAAGCATTTGCTAACGGCGAAGGCGCTATGTTTATCAATGGAAACTGGGCAATTAACCAAATGAAAGCAGCTAATGCTGAAGTAGCACTTGATATGACTGCATTCCCATCTACAAATGATGCCTCTAAAAATACAATTACATCTGGTGTAGACGTATTATTTGCAGTAGTAGATAACGAAGCGACTAATGAAGCAGCAAAAAGCTTTATCTCTTATGTAATGGAACCTGAGCAAGCGCAACGTTATACAGATGATCAATTCTCATTCTCATCTGTAAAAGGAGTAGAGCAAACAGACCCAAGTGTAGCAAATGCACAAGCATTAATTGCACAAAACCGTGTAAGTAACTTCTCGGATCACTACTATCCAAGTGGATTTGATGTTCCATCTGTAATGTCACAATTTGGTTTGAATGTTACAAATGAAATGCCAATCGAAGAAAATATTGCTTCTATTTTAGCTGATTTAGATAGTAAATACGATGCAGTGAATCTAGACTAAGAAACTAATAACAAAATTAGCTCGGTAGATGATACCGAGCTAATCTTAGAATGAGAGAAGGGAGTAAGCCCATGAATAAGAAGACAAAAGGAGTCAATCCTATCTTTTATATGTTAGTGCTAGGTATGGCGGCTCTATTTTTTACCTTCCATACGATACCATTTTTACAAGGTGTGTTCTATAGCTTTACCGATTGGAAAGGGTATGGAGATTGGAATTTTGTTGGATTTCGCAACTATACACAAATCTTTAAAGATAAAGATACCATAGGAGCTTATGTATTTACATTTCAATTTGCAATTATTACAACGATTTTAGTGAACCTAATCAGCCTTTTGCTAGCATTAGGATTAAATTCGAATATAAAATATAAAAATGCGATTAAGGCATTTTATTTTCTACCATATATGCTTGGCAACTTGATTATAGGTTTTATCTTTAACTATATTTTTGCAAATCTTCTTCCTGACTTAGGAAAAACATTAGGAATAGAAGTTTTGAGCACAAACATACTAGGAACGAATCATGCTATGTGGGGAATCATTGCAGTAACTGTGTGGGCAGCATGTGCATTTAACACACTGATATATTTGGCTGGTCTGCAGTCAATTGATGGAGATGTATATGAGGCAGCAGATATTGACGGAGCGTCGGGTTATCGTCGATTTACAAAGATTACATTTCCACTACTAGCTCCATCATTTACAATCAACATGGTGCTTTCAGCAAAAGGATTTTTGATGATTTATGATCAAATTATGGCTATGACAGAAGGTGGACCAGGAATGTCAACTACATCCATAGCAGTATTGATTTACAAACGTGGATTTGGTGGTGGTCAATTCGCTTATCAATCAGCGAATGCAGTTATGCTATTTATTATTATCGTAGTAGTATCTGTAATTCAGTTAAAATATTTAGAGAAGAGGGAGAAAAAATTCTATGAGTAAGAAGATTAATTGGCCGATAACCATTCTTTTAGTCATTGGTATTATTGTTACAATCCTACTTCCTCTTTATATGGCGGTTATGATTGCGATTAAAACACCAGAACAGATGAACAATGTACTAGCATTCCCAACAAGTATTAGTATTGATAATTTTATTAATGCATGGAATGAAACAAAATACCCATTACGCTTTTTTAATACAGCATTTATTACAATTATCAATTTGATTTTTACTTTGTTTTTACACTCGTTTACAGCATATGCAATTGTAAGGAATCGAGATAAGAATAAGTTGTTTGATATGATTTACTATTATTTTCTAAGTGCGATGTTTATTCCATTTAGTGTAATTATGCTTCCGCTTGTTATTCAAGCAGACCGCTTTTCAGTAGATAATGTAATTGGAATTACTTTCTTATATGTCGTAATGGGATTACCTATGAACTGCTTCTTATATTCAGGAGCAATAAAATCATTGCCAATTTCTTTGGAAGAAGCAGCTATGATTGATGGAGCTAGTCCGACAAAAACATTTTTTAATATTGTATTCCCAATTTTGAAACCGACAACTGCGACTGTAGCAATCTTGTCATTTATGTGGACGTGGAATGACTTTACAATGCCTCTTGTTTTGTTGAGTGAAGAGAGTCAACAAACGTTGCAACTTGCACAATACGTATTTAAAAAACAATTTTCAGTTGATTACAACTTGGCATTTGCATCTTATATGCTAGTATTGATTCCAATATTGATTGTGTATATATTCTGCCAGAGATTTATTCGTGATGGAGTAGTTGCAGGTGCAGTGAAGTAAGTAGAGAAGGAGAATGAAAAATGAATGCAGTAATAAATAAAGCGTGGTGGAAAGAAAGTATTGTATATCAGATTTATCCACAGAGCTTTTGTGATTCTAATGGAGACGGACTTGGAGACATCAAAGGAATCATTAGTAAATTAGATTATTTAAAAGACTTAGGAGTAAATGTACTTTGGATTTCTCCTCTGCTTGATTCTCCTATGGATGATAATGGATATGACACAGGAAATTATCGTGAAATATTCGCAGGCTATGGAACAATGGAAGATTATGAAAATCTATTAAAAGAAGCACATAAAAGAGATATTAAGGTTCTTATGGATTTAGTAGTAAATCATACTTCAGATGAGCATGCGTGGTTTGTGGAAAGTAGAAAATCAAAAGATAATCCATACCGTGATTATTATATCTGGAAAGATAATAAGTGTGGAAAAGAGCCAAATAACTGGGGTTCTATCTTTGGTGGCTCTGCTTGGCAATTTGACCCAACAACAGAGATGTATTATCTACATTTATTCTCAAAAAAACAAGTGGATCTAAATTGGGAGAACGAAAAAGTACGTCAAGAAGTGTATGACCTTATGAAGTTTTGGTGTGAAAAAGGTGTAGATGGATTCCGAATGGATGTAATTAGCATGATATCAAAAGATCAGAATTTTCCAGATGGGGAGATGAATGGTGGTTTGTTTGGAGATGCAGGAAAATATTTTATGAATGGACCTCGTGTGCATGAGTTTTTACAAGAGATGAATCGTGAAGTATTATCTAAATATGATTTACTTACGGTAGGGGAAACAGCTGGGGTTACCATTGAAGAAGCAAAACATTATGCTGGTGTAGATAATAAAGAATTAAATATGGTATTTCAATTTGAACATATCAGCATTGGAGATGGAAAACTTGGTAAATTTACTACAGATCGTTATGACTTTAAAACGTTTAAAGAAATTATTACGAAATGGCAAGTGGAACTTTATGGTAAGGCATGGAATAGTGTGTATTTAGGAAATCATGATCAACCGAGAAGTCTTTCTCGCTTTGGTGACGACAGTAAAGAATATCGAGAAATTTCTGCTAAAATGTTAGCTACCTTCAATCAAATGCTCCAAGGAACTCCTTATATTTATCAAGGAGAAGAATTAGGGATGACCAATGCTTATTTTGATACCATCGATAAGTATAAAGATATTGAAAGTCTGCAATATTTTAAGGAGTATACAGAGGCAAATCTAATTTCGGAAAGAGAGATGTTAGAGTGCTTAAAACTTCGTTCTCGCGATAATTCAAGAACTCCAATGCATTGGTCTGATGAGGAAAATGCAGGTTTTACAACAGGAACTCCTTGGATTCAAGTGATTGACAACTACAAAGAAATCAATGTAGCAGAACAAGAAAATCGTGCAGATTCTGTATTGAATTATTATAAAAAGTTATTGAAACTAAGAAAAATACATGATGTAATTGTATATGGTAGATTTGTTCCTTATATGGAAGAATCAGAAAAAGTGTTTGCATTTACAAGAGAAGGAGAAAATGAAAACTTCTTTGTAGCATGTAATTTTAAACCAGAAGAAGTTACGATTGAAATTCCAGAAATCTTTGTAAGTGGTAGTCATATCATTGGTAACTATGATACAATATCTATAACAAAAAAATATGTATTAAAGCCATATGAAGCAATCGTGTTAAGTGATCGAAATAATTAAAATTGTGAGGACATGAAAATGATCTATAAAAAAGTAGGAAAAATAAAAGAAGAACTATCAGCAATTGGTTTGGGAACTTGGAACTTTAGTGGAAACTGGGATGGATTTGATGAGAGCAATTGTATTGATGTGGTACACAAAGCAATTGATCTTGGAGTAAACTTATTTGATGTGGCACCTGTTTATGGTTTGGGTCAATCAGAAGAAGTACTTGGAAAAGCATTACTAGGTGGAAAAAGAGAAAAGATTGTAATTGCTACGAAGTGTGGACTTGTATGGGATGCAAACAACAATGTATCTAATAACTTAACAAAGGCAAGTGTGATCACTGAGGTGGAAGATAGCTTAAGAAGATTACAAACAGACTACCTTGATGTGTTGCAACTACATTGGCCAGATCCAAAGACATCATTAGAAGAAACTGCAGAAGCTCTTAATCAGTTAAAGAAAGATGGAAAAATTCGTTATGTAGGACTTAGCAATTATTCTCCACAAAACATTGTGAAAATGATGGAATATGTACAAGTAGATACATTACAAGCACTTTATAATATGCTTGAGCGTAATCCAAAGTCCTACCATGGAATCGAACTTACCTACAAAACAGAGGAAGAGTTATTCCCTCTTTGTAAAGAACATGGAATGGCATTTTTGCCATATAGCCCACTATTCCAAGGATTATTAACTGATAAAGCGGTAGACGGTCTAGGATACTCTAAGGATGATGTTAGAAGTTCGAATCCAAAGATGAGTGGTGATGCTTTAGCAGTTTATATGGAACCGGTAAAACAACTAAAAGGAATCGCAGATTCTATAGGAAAGCCACTTAGTCAGCTAGCATTAAACTGGTTAGTGCAACAAGAATCAGTAACCTCTATTATTGGTGGAGCTTCTAATGTAGCTCAGATGGAAAGCAATGCAGCAGCAGCTTCTTGGGAGATGACTGAAGATGTGAAACAAGCAGTAGATGCAGTGCTTGAACCATTTAAAGCAATGTAAGCAAACATAAAATTTAGAAAGACAATTGACTTTTTATAGTTAATTGTCTTTTTTTTGGTAACAATTCAATAACCCATTACGATCTTCTACTAAATTTTGGTCGCTTTGCTCATTTATGAATGGCATGGCTGTACGGTTACTTTTTGAGGAAGAAATAGTTGAAATTGAGTTGCAAATATGATGAAATTATGTTAAATAAAGTAATAAGTAAATCGAAATTCATGCAAAAGGAGTAATCATATGAAGTTTACAACAATTGGAACAAGTAAAATTACAGAGTTGTTTATTGAAGCAACTCAAATGGTAGATGGGATGGAATACTATGGTGCTTATTCAAGAAATTTAGAGAGGGCGAAATCTTTTGGTTTACGATTTGGAGCAACAGCATTCTATGATGATTTGCAAGAAATGGCAAAAGATCCGGCTGTTGATGGTGTTTATATTGCTAGTCCTAATGTGTATCATTGCCAACAGGCAGTTCTTATGATGGAGTATGGGAAACATGTAATTTGTGAAAAACCAGTAGCAAGTACTTATGAAGAAGCCAATCGAATGATTACGTATAGTAAAAAACAAGGGGTTGTTTTTTTAGAAGCGATGAAACCGATTTTTACTCCAGCATTCCAAGTGTTGGAAGAACAGTTGAATTCCATAGGCAGAATCCGCCAAGTTGATTTTCAGTTCTGCCAATATTCATCAAGGTATGATAATTATAAAAAGGGAATTATAGAAAATGCATTTAAAAAAGAGCTTTCAAATGGTGCTGTAATGGATATAGGTGTATATTGCATTCATCCTACGATATATTTGTTCGGTGCTCCGAAATCTATAAGTGCAAAAGGAATACTGCTTCCGAATGGAGTTGATGGAGCAGGAACTATAACACTAGAATATTCAGATATGATTGCAAATTTGACTTATTCTAAGATTACATCAGGACAGTTGGAAAGCCAAATACAAGGGGAAGATGGAACTCTTTTAATTGATTATATTTCAAAAATGAAACGAATAACAAAAATTGAAAAAAATGGATTAGCTACAAATTTGATTACAGATGAATTGGAAAATTCTATGAAATACGAAGCGGAGTTTTTTAAGCAAGTTGTTGAAAATAGAGAAAACATACAAAAGTATCATTATGCGACACAAGAAACGATGAAGGTGCTTGATGAGGTTCGAAAGCAGATTGGATTACATTGGTAATGAAATTCTGAAAAAATACTTGACCCTTACCTAAGGTAATCCCTTATACTGATAAAGTAGTGTTGTATTATACGAGAGGAGAGGCAGTGATGTATACATCAGGTGAATTTGCAAAAATGGCAAATGTGTCTATTCGGACAATTCGATATTATGATAAGCAAAACCTATTAAAACCATCAAAAATCAATGATTCTGGTTATCGGTTATATTCGGATTTGGATTTTGTGAAGTTACAAAAAATATTGTCTCTTAAATATCTCGGATTTTCATTAGACGAAATTCGTTCTATTACATTACATGATGAGAATGATGTGATTGAATCGCTAGAATTACAACAGAATCTTTTAAAGAAAAAGATTGACCAATTACAACTTGTAGAAAAAACATTAGAAGAAACACTAGCTGTAGTTCGCGTTGATCCGGTTATTGATTGGAATCGAATTTTAAAACTTATCCATGTGACAAATATGCAAAATGCATTAGTGGATCAATATAAGGATGCAGCAAATATAAAAATACGTATTGATTTACACAAGCGATATGCTCAGAATAAAGTAGGTTGGTATCAATGGATTTATGAGCAGTTGCAGTTAAATGGAATCAAAAGAGTATTAGAGGTTGGATGTGGGAATGGAGAACTTTGGCATGTGAATCAAAATAAAATTCCGAAGCGTTTGGAACTGTATTTATCGGATATTTCAAAAGGAATGATTTCAGATGCAAAAGAAACGTTATGGGAATTAAAAAACCCATTGACTTTTGAGGTTATTGATTGCGAATCCATTAAGAAGGAAGATCATATGTTTGATCGAGTAATTGCAAATCATGTATTGTTTTATGTGGAACATTTGCATCAAGGAATTAGTGAAATAAAAAGAGTGCTAAAAAAAGATGGTGTGTTTTTTTGTACAACTTATGGTAGAGAACATATGAAGGAAATTGGGCAACTAGTAAAAGAATTTGATTCTAGAATTGTTTTATCTGATATTAATCTTTATGATGTATTTGGCTTAGAAAATGCAAAAGAATTGTTGAATCCTTATTTTTCTTCTGTTGAGCAAGTATGTTATGAAGATCAGTTGAAAGTGACGGAGAGTTTACCTCTTATGGAATACATCCTCTCTTGCCACGGAAATCAACAAGAATTATTAAGTAAGAAAGGATATATTACGATTACAAAACAAGCAGGTGGATTTATTTGTAAAAAATAACCGAGGAGGAAAAACAAATGAAAATTATTGTAACAGGCGGAGCTGGATTTATTGGAGGGAATTTTGTACATCATATGGTGAATAAATACCCTGAGTATCAAATAATTAATTTAGATTTACTTACATATGCAGGGAATTTAGAAACCTTAAAACCTGTTGAAGGGAAACCTAATTATAAATTTGTGAAAGGTGATATTGCGGATCGCGGATTTATATTTGAGTTGTTTGAAAAAGAAAAACCAGATATGGTAGTAAACTTTGCAGCAGAGAGTCATGTGGATCGCTCGATTACAGACCCTGAAGCGTTTGTGAGAACAAATGTAATTGGAACAACAACATTATTAGATGCGTGCAAAGAATATGGGATTAAACGTTATCATCAAGTTTCAACAGATGAAGTATATGGAGACTTGCCACTAGATCGCCCTGATTTGTTCTTTACAGAAGAAACTCCACTTCATACTTCAAGCCCATATAGCTCATCAAAAGCTAGTGCAGATCTATTTGTACAAGCTTATGCTAGAACATTTAAATTACCAGTAACAATTTCAAGGTGTTCGAATAATTACGGGCCATACCATTTCCCAGAGAAACTGATACCACTTATGATCAGTCGTGCTTTAGCAGATGGAGAATTGCCTGTTTATGGAAATGGAGAAAACGTAAGAGATTGGCTACATGTGGCAGATCATTGTAGCGCAATTGATTTAATTATTCATAATGGACGCGAAGGTGAAGTTTATAATGTAGGTGGTCATAATGAAAGAACCAATCTAGAAGTAGTAAAGACGATATTAAAAGCACTGGATAAGCCAGAATCTTTAATAAAGTATGTAACAGACCGCCCTGGGCATGATCAACGATATGCAATTGATCCAGAAAAATTAGAAACTGAATTAGGTTGGAAGCCGCAGTATAATTTTGATACAGGAATTGCGCAAACGATTCAGTGGTACTTAGATAATGAAGATTGGTGGAAAAATATTCTTAATGGAGAATATCAGAGTTATTTTGAAAAAATGTATGAAAATCGTCTATAGAGATTAATGGAACATGTTCTACCATGGAAAGAGATATTCTTTCGTGGTAGAACATTTTTTATAGTATGTTTATATAATTCGAAAATAAAAAAATAAGAACCATGTCTAGTTCTTAAAGGGAGGACCGGCAGCTCCTGAAGAACCACCGGCGATTATGAAAAAAATATCAAAATAATTTTTCTTTTGATAAATACAGTATATCTGAAAAGTGTGAAATAAATTTGTAAAAAATGTTTCTCTTTTGTAAAAAATATGTGAACGAACTATGAATGAAGAGGATGCTTATCAAGCCTATATTGTTCTAATAGTTGATTCTTAGTATCCCAAAGTGATTTTGATAGGTCAACATACACGAGGTGAGGAAATTCTAGTCGTAAGGATTCTTCCCACAATGTAGATTTTTCTTTTTCGCAATAGTCACGCATGTCCATTACAGATGGTGATTCGTATACACATGTTCCATTTTTGAATATAGGAATTAGTAGCTCGCGAAGTTCATAGGTATTCGGAGCTAATTTTGTTTTTTTCCAAGTCTCAATGGGATCAAAAAGCAATAATGGTTTTGAGGCATCAAAAGTTTCGTCCACTAAACATATGAGATCGGCAATAATCTTTTTATTTTCTTTATCATACACACGCATAATCGTTTTGTTTCCTGGGTTGGTGATTTTTTCTGCGTTTTCAGAAAGTTTGATTTTAGGAGTGAAATCTCCGCTTTCTTTATCACGGATTGCAGCTAACTTATATACACCACCAAATGAAGGAGTATCTTTTGAAGTGATTAGATGAGTTCCTACACCCCAACAATTGATAGTTGCGCCTTGAATTTTTAATGAACGGATTAAATGCTCATCCAAATCATTGGATGCGGAGATAAGAGCATCTTCGAATCCAGCTTTATCAAGCATTTTTTTTGCTTTTTTTGAAAGGTATGCGAGGTCGCCACTGTCAAGTCGAATTCCATAATTTTTGAGAGGAATTCCATTGTTTCGCATTTCAGTAAATATTTTAATTGCATTTGGAACTCCACTACATAGAGTATCATAAGTGTCTACAAGTAAAACACAAGCAGTAGGATAGAGCTTCGCATAAGTGCGAAATGCAGTTAATTCATCGGGGAAACTCATAATCCAACTATGTGCATGGGTCCCTCTTACAGGAACATGAAATAAATGTCCGCACATCACATTGGAAGTGCCACTGCAACCAGCAATCATTGCTGCTCTTGAGCCATAAATACTAGCATCAGGACCTTGAGCACGACGAAGTCCGAATTCTAATACAGCATCCCCTTTTGCCGCGTAAACAACACGGGCAGCTTTTGTAGCAATTAGGGATTGGTGGTTAATAATATTTAATAAAGCAGATTCTATAAATTGTGCTTCCATAATTGGAGCGATGATTTTAACAATTGGTTCACGGGGAAAGATGATGGTCCCTTCTGGGACAGAGAAAATATCTCCTGAAAACTTAAAGTTTTTTAAATAGGATAGAAAATCCTCTTCAAACAAAGTGGTACTGCGTAAATAGTTGATATGGTCATCATCAAAATGCAAATTGCTGATATAATCAATAATCTGAGCTAGGCCAGCACAAATCGCATATCCGCCATTATCAGGGTTTTTACGAAAAAAGAGGTCAAAAATTACAGTTTCATTCACATCTTTTTCTTTAAAGTAGCCTTGCATCATTGTGAGTTCATAGAGATCTGTAAGTAAAGTTAAGTTTCTTTCCATTGTTAGTCACTCCTTTGTGTTTGACAGTTATTATAATGTTCAGTAGTATAGCATGGAAATCTAGAAATATCAAATACATTGATAAAAAAATAACAATGTTATAAAAGTAGGATTTCTTGACATTTCTATAACTTATCATTATAATAGAGATAGCAGTTACAAAATATGATAAAAAAGCGTAGAAAGAGACAGTAAGACCAAGATGAAAGGCAAAGCGAATCAGGGAAGGTGGGAGCCTGATGCGAGTAAGAAGGATCTGAATATCACTCTGGAGTTGCAGACTGAATGATAGTAAGTTGTGCCGGTTTTCCGCCGTTAAAAGGAACTCATATGATAGTATGGAGTGATAGGTGGTTTGAAGACGCTTGATAAGGTCCTTTTCCTGTTACGGGAATAGGGCCTATTTGTATTTGCGATTGATAATAAGCAGATGGAGGTTTAAACGGTTATGTTTGACAAGGTAACTACAAATCTAAATTTTGTAGAAAGAGAAAAAGAGGTTCAAAAATTCTGGAAAGAAAATGATATATTTAATAAAAGTATGGAAAACCGAAAAGAGGGTGAGGTATTTACTTTTTATGATGGTCCTCCAACGGCGAATGGAAAGCCACATATTGGCCATGTATTAACTCGTGTAATCAAAGATATGGTTCCTAGGTATCACACGATGAAAGGGAAGTTTGTACCAAGAAAAGCAGGATGGGATACCCATGGACTTCCAGTAGAATTAGAAGTGGAAAAAATGTTGGGTTTAGATGGAAAAGACCAAATTGAAGAGTATGGATTAGAACCATTCTTAGAGCATTGTAAAAAAAGTGTCTGGAACTATAAAGGAATGTGGGAAGATTTTTCTAATACGGTAGGATTTTGGGCAGATACAGAAGAGCCATATGTCACTTACCATAACACATTTATTGAATCAGAGTGGTGGGCATTAAAGCAAATTTGGGAAAAAAATCTGCTATACAAAGGATTTAAAATTGTTCCATATTGCCCAAGATGTGGAACTCCACTTTCTAGTCATGAGGTTGCACAAGGCTATAAGGATGTAAAAGAGCGCTCTGCAGTTGTTCGTTTTAAAGCAGTTGGAGAAGATGCATATATTCTTGCA